>NZ_JACVTU010000016.1:0-55074 GCF_016624705.1 Acinetobacter sp. S40 | reverse complement strand
ACTAGCCAGTGACGGGGCTTCTTTTTTTACTAAGTATTATGCTGAAATAAAAATGAAATTTATAAATATATGGATATATATTTATCTATTGATAAAATTGCATGAGCTGCGATAAAAATTCATCTATTTAAACTATAGAGGGAGCTATCCACCTCTATATAAGATTTTTAGTAAATTTACTTATCACCGAAGTGATTGGCTATTGAGTTAGGATCTGGGAATGGTGAAAAAGAGCTATAAAGTTAAAATTTATAATTTTTAGAGCATCATCAATTATGAAACACTTTATTCTAAGACATAAATCCAATATAAATATTAAAATAAAACAACTGCTGTTAATTTTAACTCTGTAAAGGCTTTCAATCTGCAAATTATAAAAAGGATGCTTTTGTGCTCAATGTCATTGTTCCGTTAATGGGTGGAATAGGTTTATTTCTTTTAGGTATGTCTTTGATGACTGATAGCTTAAAAGCAATTGCGGGCGAGGCATTACGACAATGGTTAGTTCGTTTTACAAGTTCACCAATGAAAGCTGTTTTATCTGGGATTGGTTTAACCGTTGTGGTGCAGTCTTCAACTGCTACGACTTTGGCAACAATTGGTTTTGTGAGTGCTGGAGTGCTCAGTTTTAGTCACGCGATTGGTGTCATTATCGGTGCCAATATTGGGACAACCAGCACGGGCTGGATGGTAGCCTTACTTGGATTGAAATTTTCTATTTCGAGTTTTGCTTTACCTTTGATTGGCATTGGCGCTTTACTAAAATTATTAGGTAAGGAGAAAATTGCATTTATTGGACTGACTTTGGCTGGTTTTGGTCTATTATTTTTTGGTATTCAGCTGCTACAAGATGCCATGAGTGATGTCGCAGAGTTAATTGATCTGTCACGCTGGGCAGAACCGACTTTGTTAATGCGGTTATTTTTAGTATTGATCGGTATCTTTATGACCATCGTATTACAGTCTTCTAGTGCTGCAATTACAACGACACTGGCTGCTTTGTCGACTCAGACAATTAATCTGGAACAAACATTAGCATTGGTGATTGGTCAAAATATCGGAACAGTGGCCACAGCGGTTCTGGCTGCGATTGGAGCAACGACAAGTGCAAAACGAACTGCTGCGGTTCATGTTATTTTTAATATCGTGACAGCTTTTTTTGCTTTTATTCTCTTATCACCTGCATTTGTATGGGCATACAACCATATCGAAAGTATTCATCAGTTAGGCTCAGTTTTATTGGTGGCTGCATTTCATACGTCTTTTAGCTTATTAGGGGCATGTATTTTTATGCCACTTTTGCCTAAATTTGAACAATTGATTATGCGATTATTGCCAGAGAAAGAGCATTCAACGACACGCTATCTCGATGAATCACTTTATAGTGTTCCTGCACTTGCCATCGCTGCGGTAGAACGGGCACTTTTACAATCAATATCAGATATGTACTGTATTTTTGTAGGTTGTATTCAGGGCAGAGTGGTCGCAACATTAGTCAAAACAGATGAGTTTGATTATACGTTGGGAAAAATTGAAAACTATCTCGATAAGATGTCTGTTCCACAATCTTTAGCAGATCAACATCGCTTGGTTATTTTATTGAGGCTAGTTGTGTATGTGCGTGTGCTCAAAAATGATTTAAGTAATGTGGCGCATATTGAGACGATTCAGAATCAAAGGAATATTGATCAGCTAGCCACCCAATTCGCAATCATTCTTGAGCAATATATTCCACATTTACTACATGAACCATTTATTAAAATTCCAACAATACTTGTGGGTGAGTTGGTTAATTTTGCAGCAGGTATGCAAGCACAACAGGAGTTGGTTCGACAGCAAATTATTGAGGTTTCTTCGTCGAAAACGCTGTCAGCAACTTATACTTTAGAGCAACTTGCTGCACAACGTTGGTTAGAGCATTTAGTGATTCATTGTAGTCGTGTTGCTGTTTTATTGGGTGATACTGAACAGATATCAGTGAATGAAGAATTAGGGATAACGCAATAATAAAGTTGAATGTTTTATATGAACTATTACTTCTGGAGTAATAAGCTTTTAAGTGCATCTTAAAACTTTATAAATCAAAATTTTGCATAAATCTTGGTTTTTCTACTTTCCTCCTTAGCTGACAGGCCTATAATATTTGAGAATCATTCCAAATCTAATAAGGAAATAACATGTCGACCGATCAACAATTTAAGGCACCTGCGAACTTAGGTATTGCAGTTTATTCTGACAATGCAGAAGCAATCGGTAATACTCCATTAGTACGTATTAATCGTCTTATCAAATCTGGTGCAACTGTTTTAGCAAAAGTGGAAAGTCGTAATCCTGCATTTTCAGTCAAATGTCGTATTGGTGCTGCACTAATCGCAGATGCGGAAAAACGTGGTGCACTGAAAGCTGGAATGCATATTGTAGAACCGACCAGTGGAAATACGGGTATTGCTTTAGCATTTGTTGCGGCAGCAAAAGGTTATTCAATTACATTGACGATGCCTGCCAGTATGAGCCTTGAGCGTCGTAAAGTGCTTAAAGCTTTTGGTGCAAATTTGGTGTTAACTGAACCAGCAAAGGGAATGAAAGGAGCTGTCGATGAAGCCGTGCGTTTAGCTACTGAGCAGCCAGACCTATATTTTCTTCCACAACAGTTTGAAAATCCAGCCAATCCTAAAATTCATGAAGAAACTACAGGTCCCGAAATTTGGGATGCAACTGATGGAAAAGTTGATATTCTAGTTGCTGGTGTAGGAACGGGTGGAACGATTTCAGGTATTTCGCATTATTTTGAAAATATCAAAAATAAAGCACTTTATTCTGTAGCAGTTGAACCTGCGGAATCTCCGATTATAAGTCAAACTAAACGGGGTGAAGAGATTGCACCTGCGCCCCATAAAATTCAGGGTATTGGTGCTAACTTTATTCCAAAAAATTTAGATTTGAATATTGTGGATGAAGTAATGCCAATTGGTAGTGAAGAAGCAATTGAATGGGCACGTAAATGTGCAACTCAAGAAGGCATTTTGGTCGGTATTTCAAGTGGGGCAGCACTTGCTGCTGCGGCAAAAATTGCAGAACGCCCAGAGAATGACGGAAAAACTATCGTGGTGATTTTACCCGATAGCGGTGAGCGTTATTTATCTTCTGTATTGTTTGAAGGTTTATTTGAAGAATAAATAACTGGGGATAGAAAGGTTATTCAATATAAGCTTTCTATCCAAATCGCCTAAGTTCTATAGTTCTTTCTTTAGGGCTTTTTCAAAATGTTTAACGGAACGTGCATATTTTTTTGCTTTATGCCGTGTCCAAAAGCTGGATTTATAGCCAGTTGGACCAACATTATAATAAGCACTGGCTTTAAACCAGCTTCCAGCCATCTCATTATAATGACCTAAAATATAAGCACTACATTGAATATTGGTATATTCATCTGCCAAATTTCCTGGACAAGGTTGTCGCCAATAGCTAGGGATAATTTGTGCAAGACCGACTGCACCGCCCGAGGAACGTGCATAAGAATTATAGTTTGACTCCTGACGAATGGTGGCAGCTATCAATAATGGTGGAACACTATAGCGATCGGCGCTTTGGATTATCATGGGAGATAAACGATTGGCTGTCGCCGGTGAAACAGCATACGCTTTTTGTAATCCACTAGAAAGTTTATTTGAGCGTTTTTCTAAGGAACCACTCTTAGGGCCAAGGGTTGTGCAACCTGTAAATAGAATACATATAAAAAGACTAAAAAAAGCGTTTACTGAAGAAAAATAGGTATAAGTTTTTTGCTGTAAATGAGGTTGTAAATATGAAATCAAGCTATGCAACCTATCCAAAATTTTGACTCTAGGATGGTAGTTTGATGTTATCAACTCGTCAATATTTTATAACTTTTCAATAACAAGAGAAAAGCAGAGTTCTTGAGCTGACAATCTAATTTTTCTCCATATTTATCAAGAGTCTTTATCGAGTATTTTATAACATTAGGTCATCAACTCCACCAATATCTTAAAATATGAAAGAAAATAGGAGCAGAAAAACAAATAGAATCAATACGATCTAGCATACCGCCATGTCCTTGAATAAGCTGTCCCCAATCTTTAACGCCACGATCGCGTTTAATTGCGGACATGACTAAACCGCCAAAAAATCCAAAAATACAAACGGTGAGCCCAATCCCAGCAGCTTGCCAATAATTAAACGGAGTGAGCCATTTCATTGTAATGCCCAACAGCGTTGCCAATACAATACCGCCTAATAAGCCTTCAATAGTTTTTGAGGGTGATAAAATAGGCGCTACTTTATGTTTTCCAAACAATTTTCCGCAGATGTATTGCAAGACATCTGATGCCTGTACCACCATAATAAGCCAGATTGCTAGCCAAATTTTATCCCCCTGAAAATCTGAAAGTTTTAAATTTAGTAGGGCGGGAACATGTGAAATACAGAATACACACACCATAAGTCCCCATTGTATTTTTGCGCTTCGCTCTAGAAAATGAGTCGTATCTTCTTGTTTTAGACTGGCAATTGGAATCAATAGGAAAACATAAAGTGGAATAAAAATAGAATACAGACCATACCAGTCGATATAAACTAAATAATATTGATAAGGTATGACAAAATAAAAGCCGATGAGTAATGGAAAATAATCCCCACGCCGCGTGGGTAAAAGACTAATAAACTCGCGCAAAGCAAACAGGGAAATTAAAGCAAACAGAATAATAAATGCAATTTTTCCTAGAAGAATGGCTGCTGCGAGTACAATTAGCATAACCCACCACGCATTAATCCTGGCATTGAGGTTATCAATAACAGATACAGATCGTTCGCCTGCACGTTGTTTTAGAATAAAGCCAACACTAGAAGCAAAGACTAAAATCGAGGCAAAAATTGCAAATAGTAGATACGTTTGATACACGTTATTGGTGATCATTGATATTCAGCCTCTTTAAGTTTTAACAGCTCTTGTCGGGCATGAGTTAAGAAATTTTCTTTATCCAGTGTATTAATATTTTTTAGGGGGCATCCAAAAATAACTGTGGAAAGTAAAGGTAAGGGAATAAAAGCACCTTTTGGCATGACTCTTTTTAAATTTGAGATCCATACTGGAACTACTTCAACCTGTGGAAATGCTTGACTCAAATGATATAAACCGCTTTTAAAGTCTAAAAGTTCAACATCATCATTTAAATTTCGAGTTCCTTCAGGGAAGAAAATAATCGAATATCCTTGTGCTAGTACCTCTTTTACAGGTTGCAAAGGATCTTCATTGTTCTCACGACTGCGGCGAATAGTTACCCCTGAAAAAGTATCCTGAATAAGAAAACGGCGAAAACCATCTTTTAACCAATAATCAGACGCTGCAATAGGTCGGGTTTGTCGTCGAATGGCCTTAGGTAATGATGACCAGAGTAAAATGAAATCAATGTGGCTATTGTGATTTGCATAGTAAATACGTTGTTTGAGTTCAGGTTGACATCCCACCCATAAACTACGCGCGCCTGTAAGCGATCTTGCGCCACGTCGTGTTAAAAAAGCGATAAATCTGGCAATAGTTTTACTGATCATATTTTTATATTTGGAACAATTAATTGAATTAGGTATGAATGGATTCATGGTTTCCTCAGATTTATTGATTACAGAGGAAGCCAATAAATACAATAAGTATAAGGTATTGTAATATAAGCAACAGTATTTGCAGTTTGAATAACTTTAGACAGCCTTTCAGGCGCAGTTGCCATGAGCGTCCAACTTTTGCTAGTGGTATAAGTTTGAGCCCAATAAGAGCTTGATCTAGTTCTTCAGTGGCTTTATCTAAAGATTGTGACGAGGAAAAGCCTGTTTCGGTAATGAACAGGATTAAATCTACATCAAATTTGACTCGAATTGAAAGGTAATGATGCATACATAAAAGTAAAAATATAATAAGCAGGTAAGCCCAGAGTTCTAACGTTTGGCCTCCATAAAAGAAGGTCGCCATGACAGATAGAACAAAAGCCACATAGCCTGAGAGTAATAAAGAAATGGTGTTATTCAGCAATTTAGAAATAATAGTTAATTGCAAAATCATGGTGATAGCCCCATTTGCTTAAGCTGATAGAGGTTAATCTGCTGAATATGTGATTCGTTCAGCTTGACCCATGGCCGGCCTTTTCGCACGATTTGTAACGCATTTTTACTGTTCACTGCATGTTTATGTTTAATAAGCCATGCACATAAAATCGATGTACTTCTTGAATAACCCAAAGCGCAAAATATCAGGATTTTCTTTTGGTGTAAGGTATTAGATCTATTCAGGTTCAGCAAAAGATGATCGAAAGCCTCTACCGCATATTCGAGTTGATTCGCTTGTAATGGGATTAGATCCAGACTTAAATATTGACCATAATCTTTTGTGGTGTGGACTGGCAACTCAGCACAACAGTCAAAAATGCCATTGTATAGCTGTATTTGGTCAGGAGATGGAATTCGTCCAAGATAAATGGTGAGTTGATCTATATGGATAATTTCTGAATCATTAGGATGCTTATATGTCCGGATTCGACTATTTAACCATGCGAATAATAAATAAGGAAAAAATAATATAAGTGTGGCAGGGCTCATCTTTCCATCTGATTGTTTTTGAAAGAAATAAGGTCGTACCAATACATAAGCAAATCCCACTAAAAACAAACTCAATGCAGGATAAAATAACCATAGTGCCCAGCTTTGTAAGTACGATGCTAGCGCGGCTAAAAGAATGGAAGCTAGGATATAGTAACTTCCAAGTTTAATATGTTTTATTGTTCTTTGTTGCTGATTTTGCTTAGCGTATGGTGCTTTTATATTGAGTGGATATAACCATACGCACCATGCACCCACAATTAATCCTGTAGGAATATCAATAAAATGGTGTTGCCATGTAGTCAGTACAGAGAGTCCAATCAGTACTGACCAAAAATCAACTAGCCATTTAAAAGGTGATCGAATATGGCGACGGTAAAAGTCCCATAAAATAACCAATAATACAATGTGCAGAGAAGGGGCCTGATTAAAAGGTTTGTCAAAACCCATCAAAATATCAAACCAGACGCCAAAAAAACCATGAAGTTCAGGACGTTCAAAACTAAACTTGAGCGGAAATAGTAAGAAACAGCAAATGGATAAGAGTTGGGCTGTAAACAGCCGTAACACATGCTGTCTCAGTTCAAACTTATTCCAGCATAGAAGTAAGGAAAGACCGTAAAAAAAATCGATTGACCAATAGGGAATAATGGTCCAAGGCCAAAGAGGAATATTTTTTTCCCATGCAAAAACGATACTCGGCACATGGCGTAAGCTAGCTGTATAATGATTGGCAAACCCATAACTTAAAAAGAAAAAGGGTGCAAGAAACATCAGACACAAAAGTCCCCATTTCCATGTTCCTTGCTGCTTTTGTAATGCTTGCATAGCAGACCTTATAATTTTTGGGCAACTGAAACAGTGAAAATGCCATATTCATCAATAGATTGATCAATTTTCTTGAAACCTGCTTGTTCCACGAGCGCATCCATTTCAGCTTGAGATCTTAAGCGCATCACCCATGCTTCACCTTGACGATGTGATGTTAATGCACGGGCAATAAATTCCTGCTGAGGATGCCAGATTTGCCCGGTATAAATGATATAGCCCTCTTGTTCAATTGCATGCGAAAGACCTGCTAAAGAACGTCTTATTAAATCATTGTCGCTAAAAAGTTCGTATAGGCCAGAAACCACTGCCAAATTAACTTTAGGTTCTATACTCGCAAGTGAGTTTTCATCAAATGCATCCCCTAGTTTAAACTGTGCAATATCCTGAAGATTACGTTGTTTAATCAGTTCAGCGCCAGATTCAACATTCAATTCGCTATAATCACGTAACAGAATGGAATCTGGTCGCTGACTGAATTGACTTACTGCATCCAGAATATAACGACCGTGTCCTGCTGCTATATCCAGTATTTTAAGTGGCTTTTGAGCCTGTATAAGTTTTTCGGCATATTTTGATAAAAGCTGTTCAAGGTGTTGTTTACGTACACGTATACCACGCCAGCCAATTGCATTTAAATATTGCTGATCAATGATTTTGCCAAGGATATTGCGACTTTCAGGAGCATTTCGATAAACAAAGTCAAGCGTACTGCCAGAGTCATAGCCAGTTTCTTCACCAATTTTTAAACCCTGTGATAAATGACTTCCGATCTTCAGGTTTTTCTTGGTAATGGACCAGAACCAGTTTTTGAGGGAATTTGGCGGCAAAGGTGAACTTAATTGTTCCGCAGTTGCACAGCTTGGTCCAATTTTGTCAGCATGGAGTACGTCAATTTTTTCAGGGTTTTGGACAAAACTTTGTTGAATAAAACGGCGAATTTTTTGAAAGGCAATTTCACGATCTTTTTCACCAAGCGTGTCGTGATAAAAACCTTCAAGAATATGAAACTCTTTTTGTGGATGTGGTAAACGTTCATAAAACAAACGTTGGGGTTTTTGTTCAACAACAAAATCTGAACCTGAACATAGTATTTGAGTGGGAATAAAAATATTTTGAGCATCTTCCACAATACGTTTAGATGTATTATATAATCCAAGCAACATACGCACTGAAATGGCTTTAGCAATTTGCGGGTCAGATTCATACTCCTTGGCGCGTTGTGAATCATGAGTGAGCATTTTTGCTTTGACATAACTTGTGATAAAGAAATTACCACGCAATTTACTCAGTAAAGTCAAACCTGGCTTGGCAAAAGGTACGTAAAGTTTAATATCAAAAGCTGGAGAAGCTAGACATAAAGCCCGAAGGTTAGGGGCATAATCATGTACCCAAGTTGCCGCCAAGACTGCGCCTACACTTTGTCCAATCACCACCATATTTTGGGGCTGAATTTTATACTGATCTGTAATATGCTGGATAAAATATTGAATATCTTTAACGCATGCAGAAAAGCTGGGTGCATCACCACGTTCGCCTGGTGATTGACCATGGCCGCGTGCATCCCATGCAAAAAAATCAAAATCAGGAAGTTTAAGTTCCACGACTAAATGTGCCATACGCTGTGAATGTTCATGACCGCGATGAAATAATACAATGGCTTTATGATCTGGATTTTGCAAAGACGCCCAACGTTGATAAAATAAACTAGTGCCGTCATGGCTCACAAATTGATGTTGTGTATTGTTATGCATCATTATTTTCCTAAATAAAATTTAAGTTATCAAAATCGCATTTTTTATACGGTTATAAATTGTTAGAACCAATAATATACTTATGATAATCAACATACCGTTGCTACTATAATTGAATAAGGTTTGGGGAATGAATGGAGTGAAATAAGAGCCAATGACTATAAAGATAGCTAAAACACTAAACCAAAATGCACGATCACTTTTACCCATTGGCCCATCATAACGCCGCTGTTGACCAATTAAAGGCGCTATAACACCTGCGTATTCACTTAAAAGTGCTAAAAAAATAACAAGAAAAAGCAGAGAAGGAGAAATAAAGTTGATTACGATAAAGCACCCATATAAAGCTGTATCAGAAATAACATCACAAAGCTCATTGAAATATGCCCCTAATCGAGTCTGTTGGTTAAATTCCCGAGCCAAAATGCCATCAATCGCATTGAAAGCCATTCGAATAAGCATCCAGAAGGGAATGAGCAAAAAGCCTAAATAGTGAGACTGACGATCTGGTTCATATAAATAAAAAAGTCCACATGAAAGTCCAACTGAAATCAACATGGCAACCAGAGTGACTTGATTAGCGGTAATACCGAACTGATATAAGCGATTCACAAATGGACGTAAGAAGTTTTGAAAGGCTGGTTTTAATTGATAAATGGACGCCATTGTTATTTTAAATTTAAAATCAAAAACTTATTCTAATCATTTTAATTGATAAGTTGCAAGTCTATATTTTGTAAAGGTATACGCTGTAAAATAGTCGAGTTAAATTTAAAAATTTTTTAAAAGAAATTATAATAAAATCCTTTTTTATACTCTTACTACAGAAATTATGACGCCTGCTTGTAAACTACTTAAAACCAATAAGATTGAATATAGTATCCATGAATATGAGCATGATATTCATGCAAAAAGTTTTGGTCTCGAAGCAGCGGAGAAATTAAATTTAGAAGTTGCAGATGTGTTTAAAACATTATTGGTCACGGATGATAAAAATTATTTTGTAGCGATTTTGCCTGTCAATCATCAGCTCAATTTGAAAAAAGTTGCTTCTGCATTGGGTTGTAAAAAATTACATATGGCAGATCCGAAGGATGCTGAACGTTTAACGGGTTATTTAGTGGGAGGAATTAGCCCATTAGGTCAGAAAAAACGGCTTAAAACAATAGTTTGTCAAAGTGCCGAAATAAAAGAAAAAATATATGTCAGTGGAGGCAAACGAGGACTGGATATTGGATTAAATCCACAAGCTTTGGTTAGGCTTCTAGAAGCTAAATTTGCTGATATTATTGATGAATAAAAAGGATACCGTCATACCTTTTCAAAAAGAATGTGAATGAATGGTCTATCTTAGTCGAAAAATATCTGCACCAGTCTTCTTATGCTATGCATTTTATTTTTCCAGTTTTATTTTCACATTTTAAAAAATTAATCAATAATTTGGGATGGATTTAAACAAAATTTTTTTAATTTTTGATCTTAAGGACAAAAAATAACCAAAACTGTTTCATTTGATAACAAAGCATATTTTTTGCACGTTTTTTGTATACCCTACATAAAAGGAACTAAAAAACGAGGTAAATCAATGCTGATTTTTCATGGATCTCCTGTTCAAGGTGCACTTTTTGATATGGATGGAACAATGTTTGATACTGAAAGATTACGGTTTCAAACATTGAAACAGGCATCTCAAGAACTCATTGGACAAGCATTTTCCGATGAATATTTAATGCAATGTCTGGGACTGAGTGCCACCACTGCGGAACAACTAGCCAAAGCACAGTATGGTGCAGAGGTGCCTTATAAAACCATTCGTCAACGTGCTGATGAGTTAGAGCTTGAATTGGTTCGCAATGAAGGAGTTCCTATTAAAAAGGGGCTTGTACAGGTTTTAGAACGGTTAAGAAAATCAGGATTGCGTATGGCAGTGGCGACTTCGAGCCGCCGTGCAATAGCAGAAGAATATTTAATTAATGCCAATGTTTATAAATTTTTTGATGTGTTGGTGTGTGGTGATGAAGTTGAAAGAGGTAAACCACACCCTGAAATTTTTGAAAAAGCCGCTGAAAAATTAAATTTGGAAACAACAAAATGTTTGATGTTTGAAGATTCTGAAAATGGGATTTGCTCTGCACATGCAGCAGGCGGCATGACGATTTTGCTGAAAGATATTAAAGCACCCAATGAGCATATGTTGTCCAAAGCCAATTTTTACTTTGAGACAATGTATGACTGCCTGGAAGATCTGGATCAATATGTATCCGCAATGGAAATGCCTATTTTACAGGAGTCATTTCCCCAAACAGTGAATCAGCTTACTGTTGGAATTCACGGATTCGGTGCAATTGGTGGTGGTTATATCGCTCAGATTTTATCACATTGGGATGGTTATACGCGTCCTCAGCGTATTATTGCCTCAACTCGTAATAGCTTATACCGTGAAGCGGTGAATGCCTTTGGTACTTATTGCATTCGTTATGGGCAAGTTTCTTATGATGAACGAATTGAATACATGTCAGTCATTGATGCAGATAATGAACAGCATATGCTGGATATGTATATGGAGTCGTCTTTAATTGCACTGTGTTTGCCTGAACACGCCATTGCAACAGAAGCGAAAATTATTGCCAAAGGATTGTATGCACGTTTTGCTTCACAAACGATGCAAAATACACGTCCACTGACGGTTTTAATTATTTTAAATAAAGTCGGTGCTAAAAAACTGGTCGTATCTCATATTCGTGAGCAACTTATTGCTTTATCGAATGTTGAGATTGCCGACCAAATTATGACTCAGCATTATTTTTGCGATACTGTCGTCAACCGTATGGTTTCCAAACTTTCTGAACAAAATCTGTATCGTCAACTCAAAATTAAATATAACTTTTTCAAACAACATCAATCAGATGCTGAAGATGAAAATGTTGAAATTGAAGATACCGCCAAACTTTCAACTGAACAGGAACATCAGGCATCCTTATATATTGATGATATGCGCCGTAATTTTCAACCGAGTCATATCTTACAGACCATGGACTTGATTCTGTTCAATAGTGAAACAGATATGCCGATCTATGTGGAGAATAACAGTCCATTATTAATAAAAATGCGTCAAATGATTTTGGTGGATAATATTGCCGATATTCAACTGATCAAAAATCGTCTTTGGAATGGCGTTCATGCCATGATGTCATGGTACGCCTCATTGGTAGGGCATGAAACTATTGGTGTAGCAATGGGAGATGCACGTGTACAGTCTCTGGTTGAACATTTAATTCAAGAGGTGAGGCAAGGTCTAGCTGCATATTTACCAACACGTGCCAAAGATTTGGAGAGACTGGCAAAAAGTTTCGTAGAGTCTTGTCAGTATGCTTACAAGGATCCATGTCAGCGTGTAGCGCGTGATCCATTACGAAAATTAAATCATAATGAACGGGTTATGGGTTCAATCGCAAATAATCTACATTTTGATCAACCCATAGACAGCTTATTATGGGGTGCAAGTCTGGGCTACTTCTACGCAATGAAAATGTTCAACATCAGTCTTGAAGATATCAATGAGCATTTGCAATCAAATATTGCTCTATTTGATTTAACGTCTGCCCAAAAACAAAAAATTGAGTTAAAGATACAGCAACATCTGGATCAATTACAGGAGAATCCCACGTGTTTAAAACAATTCAAAAGCTTTGCTTTGCCTCAAGATACACAATCTTCCTATGCTTAAATACCTAAAAAGCTTTACTGCTAGCTGATAATTTGAGTTTCTCACACCAAAAACCATGCTTTAATAAAGCACTTTGATTTTTGGTGTTTTTTCTTGTATTTGAAATCTCATGGTTGGGTTATTCCAACCTTAAGTCGTGATTATCCAGAGTGGCATCGTGGACGTACTACCTATGCACTGTGGTACATCTTAATTGATCGAGAAAAATATCCAGAATTAGTCGATAAGCTAGACCAATTACAAGCTTCATTTTCAGATCTGTTATTGAAAAATACGCAGCGTCAATATCATATTACTTTATATATTTGTGGCTTTTTGACTGAGCAAAAGCCCTTATATAATGATGATTTTTCAATGCAGTGCTTTGAACAGCAACGTTGGCAACTTTTAAATCAATGCAATAAAACCTCATTTCAACTTGAGATAAATGGTTTAAACAGTTTTACTAGTGCCTTATTTATAAATGTAAATGACGATAATAATCAACTCACGGATATTAGGCAAAAACTGCATCTACCAGATCATCAGGAAATTGCCGCTTTACAATATCATCCGCATATTACACTTGGACTTTATCGTGATGCTTATCCAAGTCAACAGATTTTTAACCGTATGCAGAAGACTCCAGAGATTGATTTAAAAATTACGATCGATCAGCTGCATTTTGGTTATTATCAGGCACAACAATTACAAAGCCCTTTACATTCGGTTTATTGCTTACAATTGGAATGATCTATGTTACATCTCATTTTAGGCGGTGCGCGTTCAGGCAAAAGCCAACATGCGGAGTCGATTGCTCAGGCCCAAGCTCATCCTGTGACTTATATCGCAACTGCACAGGCTTTAGATGAGGAAATGCAGCGACGTGTACAGCATCATCAACAGCAGCGACCAAGTGAATGGCGAGTGATTGAAGAACCCATTGCACTGGCACAACAACTTGAACTGATTGACCAACCGCAACAACTTATCTTGGTAGATTGTCTAACCTTATGGCTCAGTAATCTTTTACTATTGGATAATCCAGATGGTCAGCTTATTGAATGTGATAATTTGCTTCAACTTTTGCCTAAGTTATATTCAGATATTATTTTAGTCAGTAATGAAACGGGACTAGGTATTGTCCCTATGGGTGAAATAACACGGCGTTTTGTAGATGAGTCTGGACGTTTACACCAGCGGTTAGGGAAAATTGCAGATAAAGTCGAGTTTTGTGTCGCAGGGTTCCCAATGTTATTAAAAGGAGAAAAATCATGAGTTGGTGGTTAGAACAAGTTAAAGCAGTTGATGAACAAACCAAACAGGCTGCCATACACCGCCAACAACAATTAACTAAACCCACAGGTTCGCTTGGAGATTTAGAGGCGATAGCAATCCAACTTGCGTCTTTACAACAGAACGTTCATCCACATGTGAATCAACCTTGGATTACCATTTTTGCAGGCGATCACGGTGTGATGCAGGAAAATATTTCTGCCTATCCACAAGCTGTCACGCGTCAAATGCTACAAAATTTTGCGACAGGTGGAGCTTGTATCAGTGTGATTGCACGGCAATATGCAGCTACATTGCAAGTTATAGATTGTGGGACGGTGGGTGAAGATTATCATTATGACAGCGTAGAAACTCATTGTATCCGAGCTGGAACAGCAAATTTTGCAGTTGAATCTGCCATGAGTGAAACTGAATGCTATCAAGCTATGGATTTAGGTCGTAATAGCGCTGAACAAGCGATCGAAGCCCACGCTGATATTTTTATAGCAGGAGAAATGGGCATTGGTAATACCTGTTCAGCCTCAGCATTGGCTTGTTTATTACTGAATGAAAAAGCAGAGCAATTGACTGGTGTAGGCACAGGAATTGATACTGAAAAGTTAAAACATAAAAAGCAAGTGATTGATCAGGCAGTTGTACTGCATAAAACTCGTGTAAAAGAGGATACGTTTAAAATAATGGCTGCAGTAGGTGGCTTAGAGATTTCTGCGATGACGGGTGCCTATATTCGTTGCGCACAGTTCGGCTTACCGATGATCGTTGATGGCTTTATCAGCTCCGTTGCAGCACTTTGCGCCGTGCGTTTAAACCCTAGTGTACGCCAGTGGATGCTCTTTGGACACCAATCTGCTGAATATGGTCATCGCCGCATTTTAGCTGAATTAAATGCCCAACCTATTTTGAGCCTAAACTTACGTTTAGGTGAAGGAAGTGGTGCAGGAGCCGCCTTGGGTGTCATTCAATTAGCTTGTACTTTACATAATCAAATGGCGACCTTTGTTGAAGCAGCAGTCACAGGTGATCAGGTTTAAGACGGATATGCGACCAGTGCTGAGGATTGATGTATTACGTCATGGGGAAACCACCTTGAACCATACTTTGCGAGGTCATCTGGATGATGCATTAACGCCAACGGGTTGGCAGCAAATGCACAATACGATTGAACAATTTCAATCTAATGCATGGCAAGCAATCATGGCTTCGCCTTTACAGCGATGTGCAACTTTTGCCCAATGGCTTGCTAATGAAAAAAATCTTCCTCTTTGGATAGACGCAGATTTTAAGGAACTGAATTTTGGGAATTGGGAAGGGATTTCCACGCAGCAAATTTATGAAGAATCACCTGATTTATTGGCAAACTTTTGGCAAAAACCCACGTTATATCATGCGCCAAATGGCGAAAAATTATTTGATTTTCAAACGCGAATCGTACAGGGTTTATTGTCGTTAATAGAAAAAATGTATGCTCAACAATTTTCTAATATTTTATTGGTTACACATGGCGGCGTCATTAAGTTGATGCGTTGTTTGGCACAACAACAGCCACTGGACAATATTCTAAAAATGCAAGCAGAATTAGGGCAAGTTTATCATTTTCAGTTGAGTTTTGATGATCACAAACAATTGCAAATTGCTGAGGAATAGTGCACATGTTGCCTTTTTGGATTGCATTACAGTTTTTGACAGTAATTCCTGTCCGATTATCGCGTATACCGAGTCAATCTGAAAATGCGCAGTCCGTTTTATATTATCCATTTGTTGGATTATTCATTGGCCTAATTTTATATGTCTTAAGTTTATTGCTTAATCCAGTGCCACATCTCCTAAGTGCGAGTGTTATTTTAGTGATCTGGGTCTGGCTAACGGGTGGATTGCATCTGGATGGTCTAGCAGATACTGCTGATGCATGGGTCGGCGGTTTTGGTAATAAACAGCGCACGCTTGATATTATGAAAGATCCAAGTTGTGGGCCAATAGGGGTATTAAGTCTTTTTGCGTTATGTTTACTAAAGTTCAGTTGTATTTATGTCCTACTTGAGCAAAATCTGGGTTTATTTTTATTATTTGTCCCCATGCTAGGGCGAATTGTTCCATTAATTTTATTATTAACTACAACTTATGTACGAGAAAAAGGCTTGGCTCGACAGCTAGTGGATCATTTGCCAAGGGGTTTTGCATGGTTGATTAGCGGCATGGTCTTATTGAGCCTGATCTATTGGAAATTACAAGGCATTTTAAGCTTACTGTTTTTTGTAGGAGGGCTAAGTTATTTACGGCAAATTTTTATCAAACGCATTAATGGCATCACGGGAGATACCATCGGTGCGAGTATAGAATTGCTGGAAACTCTATTATTATTGAGCTTTAGCCTGGTTGGATTTTATCTATAATTTGGAGGTTTAGTTTAAGCCAATAATTTAAAGATAAGATGAACCAGAAAAGGCCCCACAATCACCATAAAAATACCGGCCAAAACCATGGTTAAACTAGCAATAACACCTTCCTCTTTATTGCGCATATAAGCTTTACTTGTGCCAAAACCATGTGCTGCATTTCCAAGGGAAGCCCCATTCGCCAAATATGATTTAAGCTTTAAACTAGCCAAAACCAAATCACCAAAAACGATCCCTACAATCCCGGTAATAATGGTAAATAAGATAACCAACTCTACAGAACCTCCAATGTGCTGAGTCAACTCCATTGCAAAAGGCGTAGAAATTGAGCGTGACATAAGGCTATAGGTGGTTTGTTGGTCGAAATGAAAAAGGCGTGCCAAATAAAATGCACTGACCATACCCGCCGTCATACCTACTATGATGCCCATACCAATCGATAATGCGTGTTGTTTGATTACATTACGATATTCATAAATGGGAATGGCAAATGCAACTGTAGTTGGACCAAGCATCCAGATGACCCATTGGTTATCCTGCATGTAAGTTTCATAGGACACATGAAAACTTAATAATAAGCCAATAATAACGACAGGGACTAAAATAGCAGGTGAAAAGGGTAAATACGGTAAACGACGATAAATTGGTTTTGCTAAGACATAACCGATTAATGTCCCGACTAAACAAATTAAAGCAATATTCATGGTTTTGCTCCATGTTGTTGCAGGGTTTGGGCTTTTGTTTTGTGGCGCTGTTCTAATCGTATTTCAAGTTTAAAGCATAGATGAACGGTATAGGCGGTAAATACCATGACACAGACTGTCCCAAGCAGAACGGCACAGATTAATTGCCAGCCTTCAGTTAAAAAAAGGGTTTTATAATTGATCAGACCCACCACACAGGGAATAAAGAATAGAACTAATTCGGCCAACATAAAGTCTGAACCAGTTTTGATCCATTCTAATTTAAATATACCGCTCAGTAGTCCAGCCAAAACTAGAAAGAGTCCAATCACACCCGCCGACACAGGGAGATTCAATCCATGTTGTAATACTGATCCAATCCACCAGAAACATAACAACAAACCAATTTGTGCAATGACTTTGGCCGAATATGTAAAACGCGATTGCGACACTGAATAACCTATGAATGAAATGATGAGCGGGGATGAAATAATTGTAGAATGAATTTTTATGTCATATTATGAATAATAAATAAATAATTATGCCTTTATGGAATAATTTAATGGATATTAAAGCACTTAAAATTTTTGTACAAATTATTCAAAGCCAAAGCTTTACCGTAGCGGCTGAACAACTTTTCATGACACAGCCGACAGTGAGTAAAGCAATTGCTGCACTGGAACAGGAAATGGGCACTACCTTATTTAAAAAAGGTGACGCGGGACGTAAACGTGAAGTTGAACTGACATATACAGGTCAACAAATTTATCAACATGCACTCAAAATACTGGATGAACAAAAAAAGATTTATGAAACCCTGCAAGATATTAAACATTTGAAAAAAGGCAAACTGACTTTAGGCTTACCGCCTTTAGGTTCTGTATTATTGACATCCTTGATTGCATTGTTTCATAAACAATATCCGAATATTGAATTACAGTTTATGGAGGTTGGCTCCAATGCGATTTCAGAAGCAATTTTAAATCGAACGTTGGATGTAGGAGTACTTTTAAACAATCAAAACCCGATCTTGGCTGAAATTCCAATCATCGATTCACCATTATGCCTCGTCTCAAGTCCTGATTCAAAATGGAAAGGATGTGCTCATGTTGAGTTGATTGATTTAAAAGATCAGGATTTTTTATTTTATGATGATCGTTTTGCGTTAAATAAATTGATTCTCGAAGCCACCCAAAAGCTGGGATTTGTGCCTCATATTGTATGTAAAAGTAGCCAGTGGGACTTTATCGTAAAAATGGTAGAACACCGTATGGGGATTGCTCTCATTCCACAAATTTATTGTGAGCAATTGGACCCCAGAAAATTCAATATTAGCCTGATTAAAGACACACCTATTCGCTGGAAACTTACAATGGCATGGAATACGTCTGTTCCCATGACGGCTGCAGCTAAGGCATGGCTCGATATTGTGAAGACTCATCAGGATGAAATTCATTTTTAGTTAAGCCAGTTTTGAATAACATCAATGATTTGTTCTGGCTGTTTAATCCAGACACTATGCTGATTGCCTTGAATACATCTTCTCAAATCGAGCTGTTTAATTTGAGGATTACTATGATAGTGAGCTAAGCCCATTAATGAGGACATAGGTGCCCATTCATCGCCCTTCATTTGAATAAAAAGAGCTTGGTTATCTGAAACATGAGTCGGCTTTAAAATGTGATCATATGTTCCTGTCAGCCCTATTCTACACCAATCCTGAATAAGAGATTTTGCTTCTTTATTGCCAAAGCCAATCTTGTTTCCTGGTAAATAACCATAAATTTGAATGAGAAGACTAAAAATTGATATTGCTTTTAAAATTTGAATTTTACCCTTTAAATCCCAATAATGTAGTCCAATATTGCCTGTTGCAATCCCAATCACTGTAACGTCATGTTGTTGGCTATACAATGTAGCTAAATGACCGCCTAAACTATGCCCAAGTAATACCAAGTTCTGTCGTGAATGAGGTTGTGGGGCTAACTCTATAAGTTGGGGAATAAAATCTTGCAATAAATCTTTATAGCCGTAATCAAAGTGTCTAGAAACTTTTGGGGTATTTCTGTTACATCCAGGATAATCAGCTGCTATTGTATTGAATCCATTCGTATTTAAACCCCTAATAATTTTTTGATATTTACCAATTTCAACGCCGATAGCCGGAAGAATAACAATCGTTTTTGCATATTGATTGATGATATTTACTTCTGCAGAAATCTCATTTGATTTTGGAAAGTGAATAAGTTTCTGGATGCATTCCATATATTTTAGTCCTTAAAATGATTCAGTTGAATCAACGTTGCGAGTCCTAATGTGTTTAAGAAGGCTGTTCTAGAATTCGGATGTCGTCTTATTTCTTCTTTTATTAGTGTTTTAAAAACAGTATTAAATTTTTCACGTGGATAATCTTCCAAACAACGTTCTCGGAATTGTGTAGGTATGAGATAAAGTTCTGACCCAATCACATCACAACTGGTTCCTTTTTGTAGCATAATCACTTCTTTAGACTGACTCCAATCAGTAAAGCCATTCATGTGCATACAAATCGCATCAGTAATTAAGTCAATCTTATTTTTTGTATAATGGTGATGCTGACATAGATGTTCGGCTTTTATGGCACTTTTAAGTGTAAAACACTGACAATTTGTAGATTCATGCTGATCAACTAAGCCAATATCATGTAAAAGTGCCGCTACTAAAAATGCTTCAGCGTCATACTGCCAATGATTTATTTGACTAAACGCCACACCCCAAAAATAGCTGCGCCAAGAATGATGAATTAAAGCCCTATTTTGTGTTTCTTCTAGCTGTTCAATTGCAGCTTTGACCAAAACGCTATCTGGTAATGGTACAGCATCATAGTTTATCTCATGAACAGTATGCTTTAGCAAAAGTCCTGCACGGTGTAATAGGTGTTGTGTAATTGGGCTGAATGTTTTACGTAACAGATATGATTTTTCTTTGAAATTAATTCTACCTTGTGTTTTTTTCATCCATATATAAGATCCTAACATTTTTATACTCTTGCATTAATTAGAGTAATTACTCTAATTAATGCATCTGTCAAAATCAAGTTAATTGACTCCGCCCTGACGAATCAAGGCGGAGTCAATTAAATTATTATGTGATTCAATTTTTTTATTTTTCCATCGTTTTACATAATGAGCAGATTACGCCGTTATGTCGATGTGAATACATAACATCTGGGCGCTCATAATCTTGATCGCAAGAAACGCAGGCATATACCGTAGCAACGGGCGTACCTTCGGCATCAAAGCGTGGTTCACTAATACCATCATCATGTTTTTTAATGTAATACTGACCTTTGGTGATTAGGCCCATAACAGGGGTAAGTACAAAACCCACAATCAACGCAATTAATGGAGAATAAGAAGAGAGGAAATCTCCTAATAGACCAAAAAACGCTGCAATTGACAAGCCAGCAGCAGCGCCAAACGCAACCAAGCCAACAGGATTAAAGTCATACAGCATTTCACGACGGTATTCAGGTTGTTTTGGAGAAAGTTTTAGTAGGTGTTTATTAATGGCGATATCGGTTGCCACCACAACAACCCACGCAATCGCAAAGTTTGAATAAAAGCCAAGAATTTTGCCCAGTACAGCAAACATATTGCCTTCCATAAGTGCAAGGGCAACGGCTAGATTCACTAATACAAATATGATACGTCCCGGATATTTCTTGCTGATACGCGTATAAGCACTGGTCCACGCTAAAGAACCTGAATAAGCATTGGTCACATTAATTTTAATTTGGGAAATTACCACAAGAATCACAGCTAACGCTAAAGCTAACCAACCGGGTAACATGTCATGAAAAGCAGCATTAAATTGTTGTACAGGCTCAGTGGCATTGATACCAGGTAATTTGGTCAATAAATAAAAACCTAAAAAGGCGCCAATAATTTGTTTAATCGCACCAAGAATGACCCAACCTGGGCCAGCAGAAATCACCGCTGCCCACCACGACTTACTATTTTCTTTGGTTTTTGCTGGCATAAAACGCAAGTAATCAATTTGTTCGCCAATTTGCATAATTAAGGATAGACATACGCCCGCGCCCAACATAATCGCGGCCATATCCATGGGCGCATAACCACTATTGCCTGCATAAGTTGCAAAAGAACCCACCAGATTGGGTTCTTTATGAATTAGATAAGCCACAGGCCCAATCATAAGAATAAGCCAGATTGGAGTTGTCCAGACCTGTAGTTTACTTAAAGCTTTCATTCCATAGATGACTAAGGGAATAACCATAATAGTGGATATTAGATAACCTGCCCATAATGGAATGCCCAAGCCTAATAACAGGCCTTGCGCCATAATGGAACCTTCCAGCGCAAAAAAGATAAAAGTAAAGCTTGCAAAAATAATACTGGTAATCACTGAACCAAAATAACCAAAACCTGCACCACGAGTGATCAGGTCGAGGTCAATATTGTAGCGTGCTGCATAGTAAGCAAGGGGAATCCCTGTAATGAAGATAATAATGGCTGCAAAGAGAATAGAATAAATGGCATTGGTTGTACCATAAGTCATGCCAATACTGGCACCAATAGAGAAATCTGCAAGATAGGCAATACCACCAAGCGCTGTAATGGCAACAACTTTTGGACTCCAGCGACGAAAACTATGTGGCGCGTAGCGTAATGTATAATCTTCAAGTGTTTCATTTGCTGCATTATTTGGTTTGGTTGCATCAAAAGAATCCGTTACTGATGTGTCATGCATTCTTTATGACCTTATTTAAGTGGTAATATGGTGCATAAAGCAAGCAATGTGCCAACCTTAATAATAAAAGTGAGGATATTTGCTTAAAGGATAGAAGATGAAGGCATTAAAATTAATCTGATGAATATCTATAATTGAAAAAAGCTGCTCAAATAGACAATTTTTAAAATTATGCTAAGATAACTAAAACGTATTTTTATATGAATACGGGAGATCACGCATGACAGCATTTGTTGCAATGAAAGCCAGTCTAAGAGAGGAAGAAATGATTCCACATCTTGCTGTGGAGGCGTTTCGTCATGCTTTTTTTCACGCGTCACAATCCTCTTCAGTGGTTTATGCTAAAGATCAATATTTGCTTAAGCAATCATCCAATGGTGAAATAGAAGTCTTAAAAAATATTGCATCTTATTATATTGACGTTCCTGTGTCAGAAACGATTTTAAAACGTAAGAAAAAGGTGGCATTTTAATTTTATATGCCACAACCCAGAATAAGAATGTTCGCAGGTCCAAATGGATCTGGTAAAAGCACTATTAAAGATTATTTGCTGCCACGACATATTGGTGCTTATTTAAATGCAGATGAATTAGAAAAGCAGCTATTTCAGTATCAATCTTTTTCTTTGGCTGAATTTCATGAGTCATTGGAAAATCAGCAGCTAATTGAATTTTTAAAAGAAAAAAAACGTACAGTGAATCAGAGAATGATTCCTTTACTTCAGACTGAACCTATTATTTTAGCCAATGGCAATATCGCTTTTGATGCCAAGGAAATTGATTCTTATCTAGCAGCAAGAATCATTGATTTTATTCGCCTTAAATTTCTTGAGTTGAACATTAGCTTTACCTTTGAGACAGTAATGTCACATGTTAGTAAGGTTGAGTTTTTACAACAAGCCAAAGCTCAAGGTTTTCGAACGTATCTGTATTTTGTTTCTACGGTTGATCCTGATATTAATATTAATCGAGTGCAATATCGAGTGAGTCAGGGCGGACATAATGTACCTGAAGATAAAATCAGAACGCGTTATCACAGAAGTATGGATTTACTGTTAGAGGCAATTGATACCTCAGATCGAGCTTACATTTTTGATAATTCTTCAGATGGGACACAAGCATCCTTTTTAGCAGAAATTGAAAAGTCAGAAATTCTTAAGCTTAATAAAAATTTGCAGAAATTTCCTAAATGGTTTGTTGATCGAGTCTTAAATGAGTTTATGTAAACTGTTCATCTATTCTTTAATTGTGAAGATTAATCAAAGTAGTATTGATTAAATTATAAAAATATATATTATTATTTTATATATTGTTTTAAGGCTAAATGATGCACAGTTTTTTGTTGGCTTTTATCGGAGGCTTATTGCTCGGAATAGCTGTGATAGGTTATCTGTATGTAAATGGCCGTATAGCAGGTGTCAGTGGTTTACTCGCACAGGCAATAAATCCTGAAACGCTTACTAAAACACCAGCAATTTGGTTCTTACTGGGTTTATTCATTACGCCGTTTTTTTTCCATTATTTCTATACACCTGAAATTAAAATTAATTCAAACCCCTATGTATTGATACTCGCAGGTCTATTCGTCGGCTTTGGTACACGTATGGGATCGGGTTGCACTAGTGGTCATGGTATTTGTGGTTTGAGTCGTTTATCCAAGCGGTCTTTAATCGCCACAACCATGTTTATGTTGGCAGGATTTATTACAGTTTATGTGATTCGTCATGTATTAGGAGTTAACCAATGAAAAATATATTTGCTTTTCTATTTGGTTCTCTTTTTTCATTAGGTCTAATGATTTCAGGCATGTCTAATCCTGAAAAAGTTCTCTCATTTTTAGATGTATTTGGTACATGGGATGCAAGCTTGGCCTTTGTCATGATAGGAGCAATTTTAGTGGCTTTTATTCCATTTCAAAGAATGAAACGACATCCTATAACTATTTTTAAGGAAAAAGTTGAGCTCCCTCAAAATAATCAGATCGATAAAACCTTGGTTGTAGGGTCATTTATCTTTGGCATTGGGTGGGGGATAGCAGGAATATGTCCTGCACCCGCATTAACCTTGATCGCATTAGGACATTATCAGGCGATATATTTTATTGGAGCGATGTTAGTTGGAATTATTCTTTATCGAAAAATAGTAGGGACATAAGTGATATGAAGACTCAGAAACCACTAGTTAAAAGTTTTTTTGATGAGGCGACTAACACCTTTACTTACGTTGTCACAGATGCTGATACCAAACAGAGTGCGATTATTGATAGTGTGCTGGATTATGATGCAGCTTCAGCGACCACATCCACCATTCAAGCGGATAAAGTCATTCATTATGTCCATGAAAATAGCCTAAGTATAGAATGGATATTAGAAACACATGTACATGCTGACCATTTGACGGCTTCACAATATTTAAAAAAACACTTAAGTGGCAAAATTGCCATGAGTGGGAAAATTTCAATCGTCCAAAAAGCATTTAGTCAAATTTATAATCTTGATCCCCAACATTTTACGCAATACCCAGCCTTTGACTATTTATTTGATGATGATGAGCATTTTAAAATAGGCAATTTAGATGCTTATAATATTCCCACACCCGGACATACACCAGCATGTTTAAGCTATGTCATCGGTGATGCTGTTTTTGTTGGGGATACATTGTTTATGCCAGATTATGGTACAGCACGTTGTGATTTTCCGAATGGAAGTGCAGCTCAACTCTACGATTCAATTCAACGTTTATATGTTTTGCCTGAACATATGCGTATGTTTCTATGTCACGATTATTTGCCTAAAACAAGAGATTATTTCGTAGGTGAAACTGACGTCAAAACACAAAAGCAATCAAATATCCATATTCATTCAGGCACTACGAAACCAAATTTTATTAAAATGCGTGAAGCTAGAGATGTTACACTGACTATGCCAAAGCTGATTTTACCTGCCATTCAGATCAACATGGATGCTGGAAATTTTCCAATGCCTGAATCAAATGGTCAATCTTATTTAAAATTACCGCTAAATTATTTTAAAGTCTGAGTTATGTCAAATTTAGAAGATCCCCGCGTATTACTTGCTCTTGAGCGAACCTTACTTGCATGGAATAGAAGTAGCCTAGCTTTAATTGCTTTTGGATTTTTAATTGAAAAATCGACATTACTTATTCATCTTATAGATCCAGTCCGCTATCACGATAAAATTTTGTTTAATCGTTGGCTAGGCGTACTTGTCATCGTTTTGGGATTAATGATTAGTGTATTATCGGTTATTCAGTATCGAGTTGCGCTTAAGTCACTTACGCCGTTAGAAATGATTGAAGGTTACCGGACCAATTTACCTATTGTATTAAGTTACTTCACTATATTAAGTGCGATTATGCTGATTATTTCTTTTTGGATTTAATTTTTAACCATAGCCCCCTTGGGGACTATGGTTACCTAAAAAATAATATAACGCACTAATATAATTAGTGTTTATATATAAGTTTAAAACAAACTTATATATTTGGTTCGGCCTTTTTTATTAAAAAATAACCATATTCTTAACGTTTACATATTTGGATATGAGGAGCGACTAAAGCTCTGCAAGAACTATCCAAATTACATATTTGGATAATTCGGCCCACCACCGCCTTCTGGCGCTACCCATGTGATGTTCTGAGATGGGTCTTTAATATCGCAGGTCTTACAATGCACACAGTTCGCTGCATTGATCTGAAAGCGTTTAGAACCATCATCGTTTTCCATAATTTCATAGACACCAGCAGGGCAATAGCGCTGCGCGGGTTCATCCCATTTCGGTAAGTTGATGTCCACTGGAATAGATGGTTCGGTCAGTTTCAAATGCACTGGCTGATTTTCTTCATGCACAGTATTAGATACGAATACCGAAGACAAACGATCAAAAGTCAATTTACCATCTGGTTTTGGATAGTTTGGCTTAAAGGTTGAAGTATCCACTGTTTTCAGTACAGCGAAGTCTCGTTTAAGATCATGCAAAGTGAATGGCACTTTTAAAACATTTTGATCAATAAAGTTAAATGCACCCCCCATCCACTGACCAAATTTGTGCATTGCGGGGCCAAAGTTGCGTGAGTGATATAACTCTTCTTTCAACCAGCTATTATCAAACTTTTGTGTATAAGCATTCAGTTCTTTATCAAAAAAGTCTTCACCATCAACCACACGAGCAATGGCTAAATCGCCCCCTTTTTCTACTCCACGCGCAATCGCTTCAAATACTGCTTCACCACACAGCATGCCTGATTTCATTGCGGTGTGAGATCCCTTGATTTTGGCAAAGTTTAGGAAACCTGCATCGTCACCAATTAAGCAACCACCCGGAAATGTCAGTTTGGGTAAAGAATTAAGACCCCCTTTGACCACGGCGCGCGCGCCATAAGAAATACGTTTACCACCTTCCAAATATTGTCTGATAAGTGGATGAGTTTTCCAGCGCTGCATTTCCATAAATGGATACATGTGCGGATTTTCATAAGATAGATCCACGATCATGCCTAAAGTCACCTGATTGTTTTCAGCGTGATATAACCACCATCCACCAGAAGAACCAGTTTCAGATAAGGGCCAGCCAGCACCATGCATCACTAAACCTGGTTTGTGTTTAGCTGGGTCAATTTCCCAAAGTTCTTTAATGCCGATCCCGTAATGCTGAGGATCGGTGTCTTTATCCAAGTCATATTTGGCAATTAAACGTTTGCCTAAATGACCTCGACATCCTTCAGCAAAGAGCGTGTATTTAGCGTGAAGTTCGTAACCTGGTGTGAAGTTAGCGGTTGGCTGTCCATCTTTAGCAATACCCATATCACCAGTTTGAATACCTTTTACCGTACCATCTTCATGGTAAAGCACTTCAGATGCAGCAAAGCCAGGGAAGATAGAAACTTCAAGTTCTTCGGCCTTTTGACCTAACCAACGCACCACATTGCCCAGCGAGATGACATAATTGCCATCGTTATGCATGGTTTTAGGCACCATCCAATACGGCATTTTTTGTGATTTGGTATCGGACAACAAGAAATAAGTTTCATCATCTGTGACAGGAACGTTTAATGGGGCGCCTTGTTCTTTCCAGTTCGGAAATAGTTCATTAATGGCACGTGGTTCAAGCACTGCACCAGAGAGGATATGTGCACCAACTTCAGAGCCTTTTTCCACGACACAAACAGAAAGATCGGGTAAGTTTTTTTCAATCGCTAATTGACGAATTTTAATCGCAGCTGATAGACCCGCAGGTCCTGCACCAACGATGACAACATCAAATTCCATTGATTCTCGTTCAAAATTATCCATAATAAAAAAGAAATTTAGTTTCGCTTGTCGATATTTTAATTTGTTATTTTTAATAAAACAAGATTTATTTATAGATAAAAAAAGCCAGTAGGGCTAATACTGGCTATTAACTGGAAAGAAGTTAAATAATGGTATGATTATGATTTTTGTGGATCATACTGTTTTTCTTTAATGAAAAGCGCAGGAATTACGCCACAAATAAAGTATGCTGCGCCCATAACTACAAAGCCTAATCCGATAGAACCACCAGAGGCTAAATAACCTATGGTTGCAGGAGCAATGGCGGCACCTAATCGACCAACATTATAAGCACCACCAATGGCTGTACCACGAATCGCAGTTGGAAAGCTTTCCGTCATATACGTTGCATTTACACCATATGGAATGCCATATAGGAAACCAAAGATCACTAATAAATACAGAATATTGGCAGGGGAATTATAGAACACAATAAGTGGAAGGAAGATCGCAGTTCCTATGGCTCCAAAAGCGTAAGTAAAACGACGTCCAAGTTTATCGGCCATGTAACCAGCCAATATTTTACCTAAAATCATGGCGGTATAAGTACCAACCATGTAGGCGGTCATTTCCTTAAACTTCATGCCAAGTTCACTCTCAAGATAAGATGGCATCCAGTTATTTACACCATAGTAACCAAACTGCAAGAAACCAGCGGTCAATGCCCAGAGAATGAACATATTACGATTGCGTTTATCTTGAAAAATGAGTTTGAATGCAGATTCTTTTGGTTGTTCAGTACGTTGGATAGGCTGTAAGCGTGATTGTTGCCATGCAGTTGGTTCTGGTACAAGAACATGCATCAGCACGGCCATAATTACAGGAATAATGGCAATAAAAAACAGCATACGCCAGCCATGATCGGGAATAATCCAGCCAGCCAGTAGAGTTGCAACAATATAACCTACTGTCCAGCCTGCCTGCAAAGTGCCTAAAACCGTTGTGCGATAGCGTGTAGGCACATATTCTGCCATGAGAGTATTACAGGCAATATATAACGAACCCAATCCAAGAGAAGCAAAGAAACGTAAAATACCAAATTGTAAAAAGCTTTGAGTTAGTCCAAGTCCACAGGTTAATAATGAAAAAACCAGAATAGAAACAACGACAATGCGGACTCGCCCAAAACGGTCAGAAGCCCAGCCCCCAAAAATTCCGCCAATTGCCATACCAGCTAGGGTAAAACTACCTAACATTCCAGCTTCGACTGAGGTCAAGCCAAAATCTGCTTTAATACTGTTTAGACTATAAGAAAGCAACATTAGATCAGCGCCATCAACCAATAGCGCCAAAAATGCAAATAGAAATGCAATTTTCCATGTATTTGGCCCAACTCTGGACATCAATTCATTTGTATTCACAGCTATATTCCTTTACCACAGATAAAATATCCATACGATTAAACTGACGTTTTAGTCTTTAAAAGTCAGTAAATAGTATTGAGAGATTTTTAAAAATTTTTCGGATAGTAAAACAAAGAATCAAATAAAACAATAATTATAAAAATAAATATCGCTATGCGATATTTTGTTATTCTCATTAAATTTATGTTTTTTAATAAGAAATTTTATTAAAATAGAAAAGTACAACTTTAGTCTGTCCTTTATCAATATTTGCTATTGAGCTGAAACGGTGTATATTAGTCTTTTAATATCGCTATGCGAAACTTAATATTAATTTAGATATTAAATATTTCGTCGATTTTGGTTGTTATAGGAAGAAGTATGGGTGCTCTAGAAGGATTTCGTGTTCTAGATTTAAGTCGGGTTCTGGCAGGTCCGTGGTGTGGGCAAATTCTCGCTGATTTAGGTGCAGAGGTCATTAAGGTCGAACGTCCTAAACGTGGAGATGATACGCGTTCTTGGGGGCCACCTTGGATGAAAGATGACGAAGGACGCGACACACATGAAGCTGCTTATTATCAGTCGACCAATCGTAATAAACTTTCTGTTGCTATTGATATTGCAACCCCAGAAGGTCAAGAAGTAGTGCGAGCTTTGGCACTTGAATCAGATGTCGTTATTGAAAACTACAAGACAGGTTCATTAAAAAAATATGGGCTGGATTATGAAACATTATCCAAGTTAAACCCTAAATTAATCTATTGTTCGATTACAGGTTTTGGTCAAACAGGGCCTCGTGCCGAAGAACCTGGTTATGATTTCATTATTCAGGGTATGGGCGGACTTATGTCTGTGACCGGTGAAAAAGATGACTTACCAGGCGGTGGACCGCAAAAATTAGGTATCGCATTTTCTGATATTACCACTGGCTTATATTCAACAATTGCGATTCAGGCGGCATTATTGAATCGAAATATTACGGGCTTGGGTCAGTATATCGATATGGCGTTACTCGATGTGCAAATTGCGACGTTGGCAAATCAAGGGATGAACTATCTGGCATCAGGTAAAGTACCAGGCCGTTATGGCAATGCTCATGCCAATATTGTGCCTTACCAAGTGTTTAAAGCATGCGATCGTGATTTTATTATTGCCTGCGGCAATGACACGCAATTTATTCAGTTATGCCAAGCAATTGGTTTACCTGAACTACCGATTAATCCCAAATTTACCCGAAATGCAGACCGTATCAAGCATCGCGAAGAAATCACTCAATTATTATCCGCACATTTTGCGCATAAAACTGCTGATGAATGGGTTGCAATGATTCATGCTGCAAAAGTTCCTGTTGGTGTGATTAATAATCTAGAACAAGCATTTGAAGAGCCTCAAGTCGTTGAACGAAAAATGTTGGTCGATATGCCACATCCGCAACGTAAAGATCTGAAAGTGATTGGGTCTCCCATTAAGATGTCTCGAACACCTATTGAATATAAACATGCACCTCCGATGTTGGGACAGCATACAGATGAAATACTTTCCAGAATATTGACCAAACAAACGCTGGATGAGCTAAAATCGAAAGGAATTGTAGAATAAGGCTACAAAAAGGTGGAAATAGCAAAAGAAGTAAACGTTTTTCTACATGCTTCTTTTGCTATTAATAGAATAAATAGATTATAATTTTCGCAATGCGAAACATTAATTAATTGAGTTGAGTACGCTCTAATACCATGACTGATTTAAACGAAACCGAACAAACTGAAAAACTACTGGTTCCGCTGCGCCATGAATTACTTCATCCCATTGAAGATATGCAGGAAGAAGATGATCGTCAGTTTATTACTGCGCTTGCGCGTGGTTTAGAGCTTTTACGCTGTTTTTCAGCCAAACAACCGCATCTGGGCAATCAGGAATTGTCTCAAATGACAGGTTTGCCTAAACCGACTATTACGCGTTTAACCCATACGTTGTCACGTCTTGGTTATATTCGTCAGGTGCCTAATTCAACTAAATTTCAGTTGTCCGTTGGTGTTCTTGCATTTGGTTATTCCATGCTTGCAAATGTATCTGTACGCTCAATTGCCCAACCTTATATGAAAGAACTTGCCGATTATGCAGGTGCTGCGGTTGCCATGTCGACACGTGATCGTTTAAACATGATCTATTTAGACGTAGTACAGGGTAAAGGGAATGTAACCATGCGTCGTCAGGTGGGAACCTATTTGCCGATTCATCTAAGTTCAATGGGCCGCGCGTGTCTGGCTGCTATGCCTGAAGATGAACGTGACTTTCTGTTGAATGCTATCCGCAATAAACACAAGGAAGACTGGATTAAGATTAATCGTGATCTAGATAAAGCCTTCAAAGATTATCAGGACTTTGGTTACTGCTTCTCGATTGGAGATTGGCATAAAGATGTAAATTCTGTGGCTGTGCCTTTGTTGCATGAGCAGCATGGCTTATTGGTGTTTAATTGTGGCGGGCCAAGCTTCATTATGAAACGTGAGAAATTGGAAGAAGATATCGCACCGCGTTTATTGCATATGGTCAATAATATCAAAACTGAAATTGGTTAATCTCTATTTCATATATCACCGCCAGTAACGATAGAATTACTGGCTTTTTTATTGCGTTAAAATCGGCGATGATTTTGCATCACGAAGACAACCGTAAAGTGTCAAAATTGCAAAAAATATTCCTAAAACACAAACACCCTGCCAGCCATAATGTCGCCATGCATAACTACCCGCAGTTGTTCCAACTGCACCTCCAGTAAAATAACTGGTCATATAAATAGCATTAAATCTTGATCTCAGTTGTTCATTTAGTTTAAAGACAATGCTTTGATTAGTGACATGAACAGCGGAAAGACAAGAATAGATCAAGACTGTTGCAAGCACATAAAATACAAATGATACAGGCAATAAACTAAAGAAAATCCAGCTCAGAATCAGCCCAAAACCACAGCAGATCGAAATTTTATGAATATAGCCTTGATCAATATATTTTCCTGAAAAATTGGCAATAAACGTCCCAATAATTCCGACAAAGCCAAACAACCCAATAGTAAAGTCGCTAAAATAATAGGGTGCAGGTGCGAGCAAAAGTGACATAGTCGTGAAGGTCATGCTAATGCCAGCAAAGGTGAGAAAACCAATATAGCTTCGACGGCGTAATCTTTGATTTTCCTTAAAAATAACGGGAATGGATCGAATTGTTTTAAAATAACTTTCAGACTTTGTGGCGGGAAAAGAACCGATTTTGTGATATAAAATTATGGCAATTGCCAATAATAAGAAGCCACTAATTAGATAAATAATATTCCATGCAAATAATGTCGACATTAGTCCTGATAATGAACGCGCCAACAAAATACCAATCATTAAACCACTGATGAGAAAACCAACAACACGGCCACTATGCTGAATGGGAACCAAACTAGCAGCTAGAGGCAGTAATAGCTGTGCTGAAACGGAAAATAATCCGGTGATCAATGTTCCTAGCATGATCAATCCGATATGATTGGAAAATCCACTAATCAGTAAACCCACAGATGCCAACAACATTAGAATAAATAATAGCCGTCTTTTTTCTAAAATATCCCCCAAAGGCATGAGAAAAAGTAACCCACTGGCATAGGCAATTTGAGCCAGTGTGGGAACCCAAGCAATCGTGGTTTCTGAAAGATGAAGTGACAAAGCCATCGAATGAACTAAGGGCTGGCTAAAATAATTACTTCCTGAGCAAATACCAGCAGCAACTGCCATCAAAATAACGGTTGGTGTATAGATACTCGAAGATTTCATGTACATTCACTTGAGTTTTGCAATGCAATGGTATTGCACAGAAGAGGGAAAACTAAGCTTAATCAAAAATAAATATTTTTACAATAATAATAGAATTTTATTTTGCAATGCGATATTTTGATTTATTATTTAAGCATCGAATGTAACTTCGATTTTAAGGAATAACTAAATTTTATCAACAATAATGAGGAATGATATGGGTGCCTTAACAGGATTTAGGGTTCTGGATTTAAGTCGTATTCTGGCTGGCCCGTGGTGCAGTCAAATTTTAGCGGACTTGGGTGCAGAGGTCATCAAGATTGAAAAGCCATTTCATGGCGATGACACAAGGATCTGGGGGCCTCCATTTCTCAAAAATAATGAAGGTGATGACACAGGCGAGTCGGCTTATTATTTATCAGCAAATCGTGGTAAACATTCGGTTGCGATTGATTTAGCCAGTACTGAAGGTCAAGCATTAATTAAAAAAATGGTGCTAGAAAGTGATGTTCTTATTGAAAACTATAAAGCGGGCTCTCTTAAAAAATATGGGCTGGATTATGAAAGCTTAAGTCAGATCAATCCAAAACTAGTGTATTGCTCAATCACAGGTTTTGGACAAAAAGGGCCGCGTGCTGCTGAACCGGGCTATGATTTTATTATTCAAGGCATGGGCGGCATGATGAGTGTCACTGGTGAACGGGATGATTTACCTGGTGGCGGTCCACAGAAAGCAGGTTTGGCATTTGCAGATCTGACTACAGGTCTGTATGCCGCAATTGCGATTCAGGCAGCTTTATTGTCTCGTGTCACCACAGGCGAAGGTCAACATGTTGATATGGCATTACTTGATACTCAAGTGGCTTCGCTTTCGGTATTGGCCATGAATTATTTAACTTCATCGAAAATACCAGGACGCTTTGGTAATGCTCATGCCAATATTGTGCCTTATCAAGTGTTTAAAGCCCAAGAAGGTGAATTCATTATTGCCTGTGGTAATGATCAACAATTTAAAGCACTATGTCAAAGTATCGGTTTACCTGAACTTTGTGAAGACCCTAAATTTGCAAAAAATAAGGGCCGAGTCATGCATCGCGAAGAAATCAGTGCGATTCTACAACAGCATTTTATGACTCAACCCGCTCAGACTTGGGTCGATCGTATTCATGCAGTTCAAGTCCCTGTAGGCATGATTAATAACTTACAACAGACCCTAGAAGAAGAGCAGGTGGTTTATCGGGAAATGGTGGTGAATATGCAGCATCCTCTCCGGTCAGATTATGTTTCAATTGGTTCACCCATCAAATTATCCAAAACACCTGTGCAATATGTCAAAAGCCCGCCATATTTAGGTGAAGATACTGATCAAATTTTAAATCGTTTTTTATCAGCAAGTGAGTTGCAAGAGTTAAAAGACAAAAAAGTTGTTCAACAAGGCTAAAATGAAAGGAGCAGTTAATTAAGCTGCTCCTTTGTTATATTTATAGGCTTTCTGTTAGTGCATCTTGAATGCTATTTACCATATATCTCAAGCGAGGACCGATCTCTTCAATTAATTTTTCTGAACTTAATAAATAAGCAGGGGAACCGCAGTTAAACACATATAGTCCATGTTTAGAGCTTACCAAGGGGACAGCAACGGAGTTAATCCCTTGTTGCCATTCACCTAAAGATAAACAATATCCATATTGGTTATACTGTTCAAAAGCTCGTTCCAATTTTTCTTTAATATCTGGCCATTGTTCGGGTTCACGTTTTTTAATGGCATCTAAAAGTAAATTTCTTTCATATTCTGGTGTTGCGACTAAACAGGCGCGACCCATCGAGCTGTTATGTAAGGGCAAAGTTGAGCCAATTGGACGGCGTAGTGTGCTATTGGTTTGCACTACATCCAAATACAGCATGTTTAGACGATCGCGTGCTGCCAGTGCCACAGGAGCATGCGCATAGAGACTCATTTCTTCCATAAAAGGATGAGCTGTAGTACGAATAGTAAGGTTTGATAATGCTGCATAACCTAAAGAAAGTACGCCGATATCTAGCATGTATTTAGGTGAATCTGGCATTTGTTTCAAATAGCCTAAGCTAACTAAAGTATTTGTAATTCTGGCAATGGTTGGCTTTGGTAAACCTGTCATTTTTGCAAGTTCCAAATTCCCTAAAACTTGGTGTTGTAAAGAGAAACAACGAAGTAATTCCAATCCACGTGCCAATGAAGCAATAAACTGAGGATTATTTTCACGATGAATATGAGAGATAGGATCTAAACGAATTTCATCAAAATGAAGAGTTTTATCATTCTTTTTAGTTTCAGCGCTTTGGGCCATTGAGTTCTCAAATTAAAGACTATATCAGGATAATAGAGCATTTTATTTTGCATTGTAAAATGAATCCATTCATCACTGCGCTGGTGTGATGAATGGATATTTGAAATGAAAAAGATTATGAAACGTTTTCAATTACCATTGCCAAGCCTTGACCTACACCAATACAAAGGCTGACCACTGCATATTTTTTATTACGACGTTGTAATTCACGTGCTACAGTCAGAGCCAAGCGCGCGCCCGATGCGCCCAATGGATGACCGATCGCGATTGCACCACCATTTGGATTGACACGAGGATCATTAAAATCAACGTCTAAACCTTTTAGGCAAGATAAGACTTGTGAAGCAAAAGCCTCATTGATTTCAATGATATCCATATCATCTAAGGTTAAACCTGCACGAGAAACTGCTTTTTTGATAGCTTCGATAGGACCAGCCCCCATAATACGGGGTTCAACACCAGCCGCCGCAGCGGATAAAATTTTTGCCATTGGTTTCAGGCCATATTTTTGACCTGCTGCTTCAGAACCGACCAGAACAGCTGCTGCACCATCATTAATACCCGATGCATTACCCGCAGTGACGACACCACCTTCAAATAAAGATTTTAATTTGGTTAAAGCTTCAACAGTTGAACTCGGACGCGGATGTTCATCTTCAATCACTTGTTTTGGTGGTAATTTTTTGCCTTGAGAAACTTCAACAGCGGTAATTTCACCTGCAAAGAAACCATCTTCTTTAGCTTTTTGATATTTTGCTTGAGATTGAGCAGCAAATAAATCGGCTTGTTCACGGGTAATACCATATTCAACTGCAACATTATCACCCGTTTCTGGCATTGAGTGGCCGCCATATTGCGCAACAATTTTTTTATTTGGAAAACGTGAACCAATTGTAGTATCAAAGATTTTAGCTTCACGGCTGTAAGCACTTTCGGCTTTACCCATAACAAAAGGAGCGCGTGACATACTTTCTACACCACCCGCAACATATAAATCGCCTTCACCACAGGTAATGGCGCGTGCAGAGTCAATAATTGCACCTAAACCGCTTGCACATAAACGGTTGACTGTTTGACCCGGTACAGTTACGGGCAAACCTGCCAATAATGCTGCATGACGTGCAACGTTGCGACTGTCTTCGCCAGCCTGATTGGTATCACCTAAAATAACATCTTCAATATCTGCACCAGATACACCTGTTTTTTCAATCAAACGTTGAATGACCAAACCCGCGAGGTCATCGGGACGTATTGATGCAAGCTCACCAGCATGGCGACCAAATGGAGTACGTAAACCGTCATAAATATAAGCGTTTAACATGGAAATTCCCTTTTTAGATTAAGCAATAAATGTAAGTGGAAGATGAAGTGCGACACGGCGTTGTAACCACGGGCTAGGGCGGTAACGTGGGTCGTAAGTCAATTCAGAAATGCGGTTTAAAATCAATAAAATCTTGTCTGCACCGAGTACATCGCCCCATTCAATCGGGCCATATGGATAACCCAGACCTAGACGCACAGCAGCATTAATGTCATCCACCGTTGCAATATTTTGTTGAGCAATGTCACAACCTAAATTAATCACCATTGCCAATACACGTTGTGCAACAAAACCAGTACTTTCGTTAATACAACTTACGATCGCACCATCAAGATTAAATAAGGAATGAGCAGCTTGAACATAACTGGTTTCAGTGGCAAGTGATGGCATTAAGGTACGATGCTTTTCGATACCATAGAGCATATCAATAGCAACACTGTGTGCTGGATTCACTTGTAGGCGCTGCGCTGCATGAGTAGTATCTTCGCCATAACATGCCAAGAGACATAAGCTTTCTGCTTGCGGTGTTATTCCTGTATCGAGTTGAACATTCTGCGCTGTTAAATAGGCCTCAAGCACTTTTTTATCATCTGCAAAATCAGCCGCAATCCAGACAGCAGGATAACGATCTAAACGCTCAACCATTTTGACAGGTGTGTCACCCGTTTTGCTTCCAGTGCGGTAGTCATAAAACCCTTGACCTACTTTACGGCCCAACTGTTTTGCTTCCAGCATTTGTTTGGTTAATGAGTTCGGACGATAGCGAGCTTCTTCATAATATTGATGATAGATCGATTCCATCACAGGATGAGAAACATCCAAACCTGTTAAATCCATTAACTCAAATGGCCCCATTCTAAAACCAACGCCATCCCGGAGAATGCGGTCAATTTCGCTAATATCTGCGACATTTTCATTCAGAATTTTAAGTGCTTCGGTGCCATACGCACGACCCGCATGGTTAATGATAAATCCTGGGGTGTCTTTTGCGACAACTGGACGATGACCAAAAACACGGGATAGTTGATTTAGCGTGTCAACATGCTTAGGATCTGTTTTTAGACCTTGAATGACTTCCACCACTTTCATGAGTGGTACAGGATTAAAAAAATGGTAACCAATTACGCGTTCAGGATGTTTACAATTTGCCGCGATCGCTGTAATTGAAAGTGATGATGTATTAGATGCCAAAATAGTGGTTTCTGGAACAATTGCTTCAAGTTGATCCATGAGCGATTGTTTGATATCCAGACGTTCAATAATGGCTTCAACGATGAGATCACAGTCTTTTAAATCGGTAAGTTCATTGGCAATTAAAAGATTAGCATTGGCTGAATCGGCTTGTTCAGTCGTAATCTTATTTTTATCAAGTAACTTTTGAAATGTCGCTGCTAATTTTTCCTTTGCCTGTTGTGCTGCGCCTGTTTTGGCGTCATACAAATAAGTAGTATGGCCTGACTGAGCTGCAATCTGAGCAATACCGCTACCCATTACACCTACGCCGATAATGGCAATTTTATTAATCTGTTGTGTCATGATGACTGTCCCAAGATGCTGTAATCATTTGAAAAATAAGGATATGAAAATTTAAGTAAGCCGCTGTTTGTCGCCATCAATAGGTAATATCTGCCCTGAAATGGAACTCGCACTGTCTGATGCCAGAAAAACACAAAGATCTGCAATGTGTTTTGGATTGACAAAATGTTTTAGCGATTGATTGGCTAAAGCATTTTGCGTCGCTTCATCCAGCGAAATATTCATGGCATCTGCACGTGCTTGCAATACCCGTTGTACACGTTCGCCATCAACTGCACCCGGAAGTACTGCATTTACACGAATATCAAAGGCACCTAATTCCATCGAAAGGGTTTTGGTAAAACCAATTATTCCCCATTTTGAAGTTGAATAGGCCAATCTAAAGGGATAGCCCATGCGTCCAGCAATGGAAGAAAGATTGATGATCACACCAGATGGTGATTGCTTTAAATAAGGAATAGCCAATTTGGTCATCATAAAAGTACTGTTCAAATTCAGATTTAAAACCTGCGTCCAGTCTTCAAAACTCAGTTCTTCTGCTGCAACGGTTGGGCCAGAAACTCCAGTGTTATTGACTAAAATGTCCAATCCACCCAATTGCCGTAAGACACTTTCAAACATTGAAGGAATAGCATCCATTTGGCCAAGATCACAGCAGGCGATATGCAATTGTGGATAGTCCTGTTTAAACAGCTTTAAACTATCTTCATTAATATCGCAGACGAAAACCTCATCATCTTGTTTTAAAAAAGCTTCAGCAATACAGCGGCCAATTCCTGAGCCACCCGCACTAATAAGAACTTTACGTGCCATTATTTCATTCCCTAAATATTCGTCTATGAAGATTTATTTACCTTGGTAAGATGGTTTGCGTTTTTCAATAAACGCACTGATACCTTCATTTTTATCTTCAGTCGAGAACAGTAATTGGAATGATTTGCGCTCTAAAGTTAAACCTGCATTCAATGGCACATCTTCGCTCATTAAGGCAACTTCTTTGATTTGCTGTAAAGCAATCGGTGGCATTTTTGCTAGACTTTGTGCCATTTTGATTGCAGTTGGAATTGTTTGATCATCTTCGGTTACTTGAGAAACCAGACCAATCACATAGGCTTCTTCTGCTGGAACCATTGCACCCGTCATAATCATACGCATGGCATGGAATTTTCCAACGGCGCGGAATAAACGTTGTGTACCGCCTGCACCAGGCATTAAACCAACTTTAATTTCAGGCTGTCCGAAAATTGCACCCTTACCTGCAATGATGATGTCACTGTGCATAGCAAGTTCACACCCGCCACCTAACGCATAACCATTTACAGCCGCAATTACAGGTTTTGGACATTGTGCGATAGCATTCCAGTAACGTTCGGTATGGCGAAACATCATTTCTGTTGAAGTCGCAGTTGCCATTTCTTTAAGATCAGCACCAGCTGCAAAAACTTCGTCGCCGCCTGTCAAAACGATCGCGTTGATGTGTTCATTAAAACTGAGTTCATTAAATGCTTGTGCAAGTTGTTTACGTACTTCTGTATTTAATGCATTTTTTGATTCTGGACGATGAATTTTGACAATTGCAATCTTCTCTATGGAATAGTCTATTTCAACAAAATTATCCTTTTTAATTTCTGTCATTTTTGCATCCTTTGTTTCGCACATCAAAACTGTATTCCTCATATAATGCTTAAATAGTAAAAATTTTCAAGTGCTTTTTCTTACATATTCTTATTGTATCGCAAGGATAAATAATAACTGCTTGAAATATAAGCACCATATGGTTATTAATTTCGTTAAACGAAATTTATTTTTAAAAAGTATTGAAATGTTGGTTTTAATTCTCGTAGTATGAAACCAATCAAACGCAGAACTAAATTTTGTGAAACCTTGTGAACTGGCTAATTTGCGAAACAGTCAGTGAAAACAGCGAAACATATGAAATGGGAGATCGCTCATGATCCGCGATGAAGGAATGTTGCAACAATTACTCTCGACTATTCGAGATTTTGTAAAGAATGAACTAGTTCCAAGAGAACATGAAGTTGATGAACTCAATGATATTCCACAAGATGTTATTGAAAAAATGCGTGAGTTGGGTCTATTTGGATTAACTATTCCCGAAGAATACGGTGGTATGGGCCTCACCATGGAAGAAGAGGTCAATGTCGCTTTTGAGTTGGGACATACTTCTCCAGCATTTCGATCGTTAATTGGTACAAATAACGGAATTGGCTCAAGCGGTTTGATTATTGATGGTACTGAAGAGCAAAAACAAAAATATTTACCACGTTATGCCAGCGGTGAAATTATCGGTTCATTTTGTTTGACCGAACCAGAAGCGGGTTCAGATGCTGGTTCATTGAAAACCAACGCAGTAAAAGATGGTGATTTTTATATCTTAAATGGTACAAAACGTTTTATTACCAACGCACCACGAGCTTCAACTTTTACCGTTATGGCACGTACTAACCCAGAAATTAAAGGGGCAGGCGGTATTTCTGCATTTTTGGTTGAAGCAAATACACCTGGGATTTCACTGGGCAAAATCGATAAAAAAATGGGGCAAAAAGGTTCCCATACCTGTGACGTCATTTTTGAAAACTGCCGTATTCCTGCCTCTGCTTTAATTGGTGGTGTTGAGGGTGTTGGCTTTAAAACAGCGATGAAAGTCTTGGATAAAGGTCGTCTACATATTGGCGCATATAGTGTTGGTGTTGCAGAACGTATGTTGGATGATGCATTGCTTTATGCAGTTGAGCGTAAGCAATTTGGTCAGCCGATTGCAAATTTCCAACTTATTCAAGCCATGCTCGCAGATTCTAAAGCGGAAATTTATGCTGCCAAATGTATGGTTTTAGATGCAGCACGTCGTCGTGATGCAGGTCAGAACATAAGTACCGAAGCATCATGCGCCAAAATGTTTGCGACTGAAATGTGTGGTCGTGTTGCAGATCGTTGTGTGCAAATTCATGGGGGCGCGGGTTATATCAGCGAATACTCAATTGAACGTTTTTATCGTGATGTACGTTTATTCCGTCTTTATGAAGGTACAACTCAGATTCAACAAATCATTATTGCGAAAAATATGATTAAGGAAGTGACTGCTTAACTTTTTAGTGAAGTAAACATGAGGCAATTGGATGCCTCATGTATTTTTGTCTGAGGAAAGAGACATGACAACAGATACAATTACATCAAGTAGTACAATACAGGCGATTCAAACGCCTAGGAAAATCTGGATTACCGCCTTTATATTTGCTTTCCTTGCTTTACTCTGTGATGGTGCAGATTTGGGCTTTTTGGCTCTGAGTTTAACCAGTCTTAAAACAGAATTTCATCTTACTGGGGTACAAGCGGGAACATTAGGTAGTTTAACCTTATTTGGTTCAGCCATTGGTGGTTTATTTGGTGGATGGGCCTGCGACCGTTTTGGTCGTGTGCGTATTATTGTTTTTTTTATTGCCTATTCTTCGATTTTGACTTGTGCCTTGGGTTTTACTCATTCTTTTGAACAGTTTGCCATTGTACGTGTGTTTGGCTCTATGGGTTTAGGGGCTCTCTATATTGCCTGTAATGTACTCATGTCTGAAATGGTACCAACTAAACATCGTACTACAGTGCTCGCTGCTTTAATGACGGGTTATACACTGGGTTCATTATTGGCCACGCTTTTGGCTGGTCATATTATTCCAGATCATGGTTGGCGCTATTTATACTGGTTATCTATCACTCCAATTGTATTGTCTTTCTTTATGTATTTCATGGTGCCTGAACCAGAATCATGGAAAAAATCTCGCCAGATCCGAGCTGCTCAAACGGATGGCGGTATGAAAGCAGTAAAGCGTGAAAATCCGTACCGTGAAATCTTTAAAGAAAAGAAACATGGAATTATGTTTTTGCTTTGGGTTATCAGTACTGGCGCATTACAGTTTGGCTATTATGGTGTAAGTAACTGGTTACCAGCTTATCTAGAGTCTGAGCTCGGCATTAAATTTAAAGAAATGGCAATGTATATGGTGGGTACCTTCATCATTATGATCTTTGCCAAAATTATTGCTGGGATGATTGCTGATCGCTTGGGTCGTCGTGCTGTATTTGCCTTCGGAACGATTGGTACTGCGTTGTTTATTCCAGTAATCGTGTATCTGAATACACCTGTGAATATTCTTTGGCTAATGCTGTTTTTTGGTTTCCTTTACGGTATTCCTTACGCTATCAATGCCACGTATATGACAGAAAGCTTTCCAACCTCTATTCGTGGTTCGGCAGTTGGTGGTGCATACAATGTCGGTAAAGTTCTGTCTATTTTCTCTCCACTTACTATTGGTTATTTATCACAAAACGGTTCGATTGGCTTAGGTCTGTTGGTCATGGCAGGTGCTTATTTTATTTGCGGTGTGATTCCTCTGTTATTTATTAAAGACCGACTGTTTAACCCGCAAAAAGCCGATTAAAAGCTCATTAAGTAACGATATATTTTAAGGACAAAGGTATAAATCGCATGGTAAATAAAATCACGACTAATATCGAGTCAGTTCTGCGCAGTATTCCAGATGGTTCAACCATCATGGTCAGTGGTTTTGGTGTCACAGGGCAACCTGCTGAACTTATTGAAGCCATGATTGATTGTGGGCCAAAAGAACTTACAGTCATTAATAACAATGCTGCTTCGGGCGATCATGGTTTAACCAAACTGTTACTTTCTGGTCTGGTAAAAAAAATGATCTGTTCCTTTCCAAAGTCAGCAGGTTCTACCATTTTTCAGGATTTATATCGTGCTGGAAAAATTGAATTAGAACTGGTACCTCAAGGCAACCTTGCCTGTCGGATTCAAGCTGCGGGTGCAGGTTTAGGGGCAATTTTTACCCCAACAGGCTACGGCACCAAAATCGCTGAAGGAAAAGAAACCCGGAATATTAATGGCAAGAATTATGTACTCGAATATCCGCTTGAAGCTGATTTTGCCTTGATTTATGCCGATAAAGCCGATCGATGGGGCAATTTAACCTATCGAAAAGCAGCACGTAACTTTGGCCCGATTATGGCGAAAGCTGCTAAAACCAGCATTGTACAGGTACATGATGTAGTTGAGTTGGGAAGTCTTGATCCTGAATGCATTATTACACCAGGAATATTTGTGCAACATGTCGTGAAAGTGGGAGATATCTGATGACCATTCAAAAGAGAAGTCGCGAAGAAATTGCCGCTGTAATTGCTCAAGATATTCCTGATGGTTCATATGTCAATTTAGGCATTGGTTTACCAACCAATGTGGCCAAATATTTACCAAAGGACAAGGAAATCTTTTTACACTCTGAAAATGGCGTATTGGCTTTCGGCCCACCACCCGTAGCAGGTGAAGAAGATCCTGATTTGGTTAATGCAGGCAAAGAGCTGGTGACTTTATTACCTGGTGGTTGCTTTATGCATCATGGAGATTCCTTTGACATCATGCGTGGTGGACATTTGGATATTTGTGTTCTCGGTGCATTTCAGGTTGCTGTAAATGGTGATTTGGCGAATTGGCATACAGGTAAGGAAGATGACGTTCCTGCGGTAGGAGGTGCAATGGACCTTGCGGTTGGTGCAAAACGTATCTTTGTTTATATGGAACATACCACCAAAAAGGGTGAGGCCAAAATTGTCAATCAACTGACCTATCCTATTACAGGTGAGCAATGCGTGGATCGTATCTATACCGATTTGTGCATTATTGAGCTTAAAAATGGTCAAGCGCATGTCATTGAAATGGTGGACGGTCTGAATTTAGATGAACTTCAGGCAGTCACCGCATGCCCACTGATCGATGCTCGTATTTAAATTTTAATTTCTTTTTTAATTTAACCTGTATATGGCAATCGGATTTAACAGGGGCATATACAGGTGAATCTATCTAACAGATATCTTTAAGGAATAAAGATGAAAAAACTTATGTTGGCTGTAGCCTGCGCTACGGCTTCAGGGGCGCTTTTTGCAAATTCTACCGATACGACTGAACAACGTATTAATGCGCTGGAAAATGAATTGCAGCGATTAAAAGCAGAATTGAATGCGCAAAAAAATACGCAACAAGATTTACAAGTCAAACAGCAAAAAATTGAAGAAAATACCGAAAAATTAAAAACCTCTACGTGGACAGATAATGTCGATTTTTATGGCATTTTACGTATGGATGCCGCAGTTGATTTTAAATCTGCACCGACAGCACGTGGACGTACTTCAGGTAAAATTAACGCCGCGCCATATGACTTAAACAACCACACACGCTCAGATGTATCTATTGCTGCAACTCGATTTGGTGTCAATATCAAAAATTTGGGAGGAAATGACAAAGTTCAAGCCAAACTTGAGGGTGATTTCTGGGCCAATGGAGGTAAGGGCGAGGGTGCATTCCGTGTCCGTCATGCCTACGTGACTTTTGACAATTGGTTATTTGGTCAGACATGGTCACTTATGTCAAATATGGAAACTGCTACTGAATCGGTTGACTTCACTCAGTTGTTAGGTATTTCCTACACTCGTTTGCCGCAAATTCGTTATGAATGGAAATTTAATCCGCAGCATACCTTGGATGTTGCCGCAGAATATACCAGTGATCGTACTTCGGCATTGCCATCATTAACCGCCAAGTATCTTTATAAACAAGACGGACTATTAGCTTTGGCCCAAGGTTTCGTGAATGAAAAAGAGGCTGAAATTGATAATGATCAACTGAAAAAGACCAGTTGGGGCGTTGGAGCAGGATTTAAATATCGTTTTAATCCTAAGCAAAGTGTACAAGCCAATTATTTCCATATCAAAGGTGACCAGAAATTTGTGCCTTATAGCACCCAAGGTTCAACTTCTGATGGCAGTGCATGGGGCGGCGATTATTCAGTAAATACGGATCAATCATCTTTACTGTTAAGCGAGTATGATACATTTACATTGGGGTATTCACATCGATTTAATGAATCTTGGCGTAGCAGTATTGCCGCATCTATTTTTAATTATGATGATGATAATGCCTATGCCAAAGCCAATCCAACGGCAAATAAACGTTTAACTGATTATGTTATCAATGCCTTTTATACCCCTACTAACAATGTAGATTTAGGTCTTGAATATCATCATGGTAAACGTGAAAGTTTTGATGATAAAGAAGCAGATATTTCACGTATCAACTTCGTTTCAATGTATAAGTTCTAATATCAGTATTTGAGAAAAAATGTCTAAAATAATTCCATCCAGTACAGAACATATGGATATGTCTAAAGGTCTGGTGTTTATACTGGCAATGACTTGCGGTATTTGTGCTGGGTCGAATTATTATAATCAACCGTTGATTTATTCGATTGCGCAGGCATTGGGTGTCAATCCTGATCAAGCTGCACTGGTGATTGTGATTGGGCAGCTTTCCTATGCAATAGGTTTATTTATATTAGTTCCTTTAGGCGATTTATTTGAAAAACGTTCTTATATTGTTTTACTAATGTCCTGTACAGGTTTGGCTCAGATAGGTCTTTCCTTTAGCCCAAATCTGAGCGCACTTTATAGTTTAACTTTTCTTTCCACGTTTTTTTCAGTTTCAACTCAGGTTTTAGTTCCCTTTGCGGCTGGATTAGTTACCCCACAAAAAAGTCCGCAAGTCGTAGGTTCACTCATGAGTGGACTGTTTATGGGAATTTTGTTGGCACGATCCATCGCTGGACTTTTATCAACTATTTGGTCTTGGCATGCCGTTTATGTATTGAGTGGTTTTATTATTCTGACTTTTGCCTGTATTGTCTGGTTTAAGTTACCCATTGCTAAAAAAACAGCCCCTTTAAAAGTCTGGCAAATTTATGCTTCTTTATTTACTTTGGCTGTAGAACAACCTCATTTAATTCGTCGTGGTCTAGTTGGGGGGATTGGCTTTGGAATATTAGCACTCATCTTTACCACGATGACTTTTTTACTCGCCAATGCTCCCTATCATTTTAATGATTTCCAGATTGGATTATTTGGTATTGTGGGCTTAGCAGGCGTATTTGCAACACCTTGGGCTGGTAAAAAAATTGCACATCAGCAAGAAAATATCACCGCGCTCATTAGCCTGACTCTTTTAGTTTTGGCTTGGTTTCCCTTGTTTTTTGCCCAAAAGTTTTTAGTGTTATATGCCTTTGGCGTGATTTTAGCTTATTTCGGATTGTCGGCACTGCATGTACTCAATCAAAATCTAGTCTATCGGATTTCGGCTCAAGCGCGTTCGCGTATTAATTCTATTTATATGACGTTTTATTTTGGTGGAGCCGCTTTAGGATCATTTATTGCGGTTTATACATGGAAGCATTATGGGTGGATCGCATGTGCCTGTATTGGTTTATGTATGGCGATGATTAGCTGTATGATTGATCGTTATGATTTTTATAAAATGCGCCAGCCTCATAAAAGTGGATTAAGCAATCAAGCTTAATCCGGTGATTGATTAACGACGAATAATCATGAATGTTGCTGAGGCAAAAGCATAAATTTTCCCATTATCATCGACAATTTTGCCTTCGGTGGTAATGATATTACGACCAGCATTAATCAGTTCGCCATGTGCATAGTAAGCAGTATCTATCTGCATCGGGCGAATCATTTTGACATTTAAATCAATCGTACCGTAACCCACATTTGCATGCAGTACCGAATGTGCAGCACCCCCTGTTGCTGTATCTAATGCAGTGGCACAAAAACCGCCATGTACGCCCCCTTGCACATTTAAGTGGGTTTTATTAGGTGTTACTTTATAAGTTACTTTGCCTTCTGAGGCTTCAATAAGCTGCATAGGCAGAGTTTGGGCCATGGGTGACGAAGAAACTTCGCCATTTTTAAGAGAATTTAAGAATTCTAAGCCTGTTTGAGGTGCTTGCATGGTTCATCCTTGCTATAAAACATGGAAAATACCTTACTATAAAAATCATATTTTCGGAATATTATTTTGCATAACAAAAATTGAACCATAAATAGTAAAAGCAGGTGGTTTTGCAGATTTTATATATAATTAATTGTATTTTATACATTAATTTTAATAAATTTATTTTTATAAAAAATCATATTAATTTATAACGGTAATAAAAATTAAATTTTGCAGAAATAAATTTTGCAATATGAAATTTTTTTAGATATTTTTAGTAAATGAGGAAATGAATTTCAAGAAACTTAAAACATGCTTTTAAGTTAAACAGAGAATTAAGGAAATAGGATATGCCTGCATATAAAGCTCCCATACGCGATATACAATTTGTTATGCATGAAGTATTTGATGCGGAACAAAATTATCAAGGATTTCCAGAATATGCGGATCAACTGACGCGCGATGTACTTGATCAATATTTAGAGGCGACAGCAGATTTTTGTGAAAATGAATTGGCGCCACTAAATCAGTCAGGTGACCAAGAAGGTTGTCATCTAAACCAAGGCGTCGTTACCACGCCTAAAGGCTTTAAACAAGCACATCAAAAATATGCTGAACTAGGTTTTACATCGTTAACCGCAGATTCAGCATACGGTGGACAGGGTTTACCTACTTCTTTACGCATTGCATTATCTGAAATGTTATACGGCTCAAACTGGGCATGGTCGATGTATCAGGGGCTGTCTCACGGAGCAATGCGTACACTGGAACATCATGGAACTGACCAGCAAAAACAGCAGTTCTTACCGAAGTTGATTGCGGGAACATGGATGGGAACCATGTGTTTAACTGAATCCCATGCGGGTTCTGATTTAGGTTTAATCCGAACTAAAGCGGAACCACAGGCCGATGGAAGTTATGCGATTACTGGCGAAAAAATCTTTATTTCAGCTGGGGAGCATGATCTGGCCGAAAACATTGTGCATATCGTATTGGCACGTTTACCCCAAGCACCCGCAGGAACAAAAGGGATTTCCTTGTTTATTGTGCCAAAGTTTAATGTCGATGAATCTGGCAATATTCAGGATCGCAATCAAGTGGTCTGTAGCGCGATTGAACATAAAATGGGGATTCATGGCAATGCCACCTGTGTAATGAATTTTGATGCAGCCAAAGGTTATTTGATTGGCCCTGAAAACCGCGGTTTAAATTGTATGTTTACCTTTATGAATACAGCACGTATTGGTACAGCCGTACAAGGGGTAGCTGCCTCACAAATGGCGTTTCAGGGCGCATTAAACTATGCTAAAGACCGTTTGGCCATGCGTGCTCTGGGTAGTGCAAAATTTCCAGAGAAAAATGCCGATCCGATTATTGTGCATCCTGCGGTTCGTAGCATGTTAATGACACAAAAAGCGTTTGCAGAAGGTGGTCGTGCACTGGTGTATTTTTTAGCCCAACATGCCGATATCATTGAGCATTCATACGACTCTCAAGCTAAACAATTTTCTGATGAGCTTCTTGCGTTTCTTACCCCAATTGCCAAAGCATTCTTGACCGAAACAGGCAATGAGTCCGCCAAACATGGTGTGCAAATTTTTGGTGGGCACGGTTTTATTGTGGAGCATGGCATGGAACAGATTGTCCGTGATGCTCGTATCTCGAGCTTATATGAAGGAACGACTGAAATTCAATCCTTAGATTTGCTCGCGCGTAAAGTACTAAAGTCTGAAAATAAATTGCTAAAAAATATGATTGATTTAATTGAAAAATTTATCAGTGAAAATCAGACAAATTCAGTTTTAAAATCATATGTGGATCAGTTATCTCAGTTAAAAACTGAATGGTTGGATCTCACTCAGCACATTGCAGAAAAAGCAAACAATCATCCAGACGAAATTGGCGCAGCATCTGTCGACTATCTTTATTACTCAAGCTATATCGTTTTCGCTTATTTGTGGGCACGTATGGCAAAAATTGCGCAACAAAAATTAGAGGATGGCACAACCGAACATAAGTTTTACCAGGCTAAACTCAGAACAGCCCAGTTTTTTTATGACAAGTTATTAAATCGGACTCAACAGCATGCAGCCTCCATTAAATCAGGGGCCGAATCTGTCATGGCGCTAGATGCAGAAGATTTTGCTTTTTAAAGATAAAGGGATATAGAGAGGGTGAAAAACCATCTTTTAAACTGTAAGGATTTGATATGGATTTTCAATATATATTGACGCATGTTGAACGCAGAATTGCATATTTAACATTGAATCGACCTGAAGTCTTAAATAGTTTTAATGAACAAATGCATCAGGAAGTTGCTTTTATTCTGGATCACTGGCAACAATCTGAGCAAATTAAAGTGATCGTTATCACCGGTATGGGGAAAGGTTTTTGTGCGGGGCAGGATTTATCAGCGCGAAAACCTGAAATGATTGAACATCCAGACTACGATGCTGGCGCTTCTCTTGAGAAATACTATAATCCGCTTATTTTAAAAATTGCTCAGATGCCTAAAGTCGTGATTGCTGCGGTGAATGGCGTAGCAGCTGGTGCTGGAGCCAATATTGCATTGGCATGCGATGTCGTGGTGGCCAAACAATCTGCTTCATTTATTCAGTCATTTTCTAAAGTGGGTTTAATTCCTGATGCAGGTGGAACATGGATATTACCTCGTTTAGTTGGTCATGCCAGAGCAAAAGCGCTGACTTTTCTTGGAAATAAATTACCCGCTGATAAGGCATTACAATGGGGCATGATTTGGGAGGTGTATCCAGATGATGAATTCCAGAATCAAGTAAATGCCTTGGCTGAAACTTTGGCCTTACAGCCATCTTCATCGGTCAGACTAATTAAAAAAGCATTGAATCTGTCAGGACAAAACTCGCTTGAACAACAACTAAATCTTGAGCGAGACTTGCAAAAAGAAGCGGGAAAATCGACAAATTATCGAGAAGGTGTTCAAGCGTTTATGCAAAAACGTTCAGCCAATTTTGATTAGATAATCACGATTTTATTCATGATAAATACAGAAAAAGGATGCTGTGATGTCAAGTTTACAACAACAGGTTTCAGCAACTGAATGGGCTGCCAGATGTCAATTGGCGGCGTTATATCGGTTGATTGCTTATTATCGTATGACAGACTTAATTGACACGCATATTAGCTTACGTGTTCCTGACGAAGATGGTCATTTTTTAATTAATCAATATGGCATTCCTTTTGAAAAAATGACGGCATCTCATTTGGTCAAGATTGATTATGACGGCAATATTGTTGCTACTCATGATCAAGGAAAAATGGTCAATGTAGCAGGGTTTGTGATTCATTCTGCTATTCATTCCGCACGACAGGATTTACATTGTGTGATTCATACGCATACAGCTGATGGAATTGCCGTGTCAGCGCAAAAACAGGGATTATTGCCGATCTCGCAACATGCATTGAAATTTTATAACAAAATCAGTTATCACGATTATGAAGGGGTTGCTTTATTGACGGAAGAACGTGAACGTTTAATACAGGATTTTGGACAAAATCGGGTAATGATTTTACGCAATCATGGTTTGTTGGCTGCTGGAGATAATGTTCAACGGGCTTTTCATGAAATTTACTTTTTGGAACGTGCCTGTCAGGCACAAATTAAAGCACTTGCCGGTGGCTGTGAATTAAATATTCCAAGCCAACGAGTCTGTGAACATACAACTGCACAATTTGAGTCCAAAGCCATTGAACGTATTATCTCAAATGCGTGGAATGCAGCGTTGTCCTTGATTGAGGGACAAAAAGAGGAATATTGCTCATGATCATCATCGCAACGACTGTCCCTAAAGTACAAAAATGGCTTGAAGATGCATTGGCCGAATACGCACCACAAGATGCTTATTGTTTAGCGCATAGTGAACAAGCCCAGCAGGCAACTACAGCTATTTCATGGTTTCCAGATCTGGATTATCTTGAAACTTTACCCAATCTTAAACTGATCCATTCAATGGCGGCTGGCGTTGAACACTTAAATTTAAAACGCATTGGTGAGCGTTATGCGGTTTGTCGTGTTGTAGATGAACATCATCAAAAAGGTATGTACGATTATTTGCAATGGTGTGTCTTGTATTATCAACGTTTTTTTGATGTCTTGATCGCGCAACAACAGCAGCAACGCTGGAAGCAACCTCCGCAAAAATCCAGTTCAGAGGTCAAAATCGGAATTATGGGTTTAGGACAAATGGGCGGCTTTATGGCTGAAAAATTTGCCCAACTGGGATATCAGGTTTCAGGTTGGTCAAGAAGCTTAAAGCAGATACAAGGCGTAACTTGCTACGCGGGTAATGAACAAAAAAAGGATTTTCTTGCAAACAGTGAAATTTTGATTAATCTATTACCTTTGACTGAAGATAATTTTGGCATATTAAATGCTGAATTATTTCAACAACTTCCTCGCGCTGCTTGTATTATAAATTGTGGCCGTGGACAACATTTAAATGAACAGGATTTACTAGAAGCACTCAATTCTGAACAACTACGAGGTGCTATTTTAGATGTGTTTACAAAAGAACCGTTAGCTCAGGATCATCCTTTCTGGCAGCATTCTAAAGTTTTGGTTACGCCCCACGTCGCTTCACATGCACCGTGGTCGGCAGTTATTGGACAAATCATTGAAAATGACAATCGTGTGCAGCAAGGGCGGTCATTGGTCAATCAAGTCAATGTCGTAAAAGGGTATTAAGATTTGCTTTGAATCGAAGGAAAGATGAAGGTTGCATTCAACTTTCATCTTTTATTTAAAACGACTATTTAAAAATATTAAACAACGTCTAAGGTTTTAGGCTGCTCTAAAACATCCGTTACTTGTTCAATAAAGTGTCTGAGATTACCACTCCAACTTTGTGGTTTGTTGGCGATTAGATACGTATTAATTTTACCAATTTGATCATCAATCTCAAAAAATTGTAGTTCATCTTTATAAGATGATTTTTCAATATAAGAACGTGGCAATATTGCATAACCCATGCCCAAATGCACACAGCTTAAGATTGCATCCAGATTTCCCATCTCAGTCAGTTGTGAAGGCGGCAAGTCATAGCGTTGTAAAAAAGATTCAATACATTTTCGATAAAAACAGCCCTGACGAATTGCAAGGAATGGAGTATTTAACAATACTCTCTTGTCTGGAAATTTATTTATTTCCGTGGGGCAAATTAACACCAAATGTTCCGTCCAAACATGCACATTATAAAAGTCAGGCAATGCTTGTGAACTGGCAATAAAAGCACAATCGAGCTCACCCGCATAAACGCGGTCAATCAGCTCACGTGTTGTGCCAGTATTTAGATGCAATCGTAATTTAGGTAATTGCATAACTATCGATTTAAATAATTGGGGCAGACGCGTTGCTGCGGTGGTTTCCATGCTGCCAATTTTTAATGGAATGTCATGGCATAAAACTTGATTTGAAAAGTGAAATTTAGCTTGTTGATGCAGCGCAACCATTTGTTCTGCATAATAATATAATTGCTGGCCTGCACTGGTCGGGCGAATGGGAGATTGACGTGACAGCAATTCACAATTTAATTCATCTTCGAGCTTTTTTATATGATTAGTAATATTGGATTGGACGGTATGCATCTGAATCGCTGCATGAGAAAAACTGCCACATTCCAGTACTTTTAAAAAAATTTCCAAGGATTTTAACTGCATTGCTGTGGTCTCAAAAAGTAGGCCTATCTCAAAATAAGATACCAACTATCAGTATAAATCATTTTACCAGATACAAATAACACGATTTAATCAATTAAGTTTAAACAGGATTCAACGTATGCAAAATACTTCCAGATTATTTTGGGTGGCCTTTTTGTCAACCTGTCTGGGAATCGGGTTATTTAGATTTTCCTATACTTCTTTAATGCCGCTTTTGGTTGAACAAAAATGGTTTACTGCAACATTTGCAAGTTATTTAAGCAGTGCAAATTTATTGGGTTATCTGCTGGGCGCCCTATTGGCACATCCTGTTTCCAGATATATTCAGCCTAGAATATTGATTATTGTTAGCGCATTTTTAGGTGCTTTTAGTCTTATATTGTGTGCAATACAGGGCTTGCCTGATGCTTTATACATTATCTTTCGGGTGTTCTCAGGAATCGCAGGTAGTACTTTGATGGTACTTGCACCTAGTTATGCATTGAAACGAGTGGTAATCGAATTACGTCCCAAGCTGAGTATGATCGCTTTTAGTGGAATAGGCGCAGGGGTTGTAATTTCAACATTTATTGTCCCTTATGCAGCACATATTAATGTCGGGTTAGGTTGGTTATTTCTAGGAATTTTAAGCCTTTTCTGTAGTGTCGTAATTTTAATTGGATTACGCCATCAACCTGAGCTAATTGAAACAGCACATGCTTATGAATCCATTATTATTAAATCAGACAAACGAATTCTAGCAGCCACTTTTATTACTGTTGCATATGCTCTAAGTGCGATTGCTTATATTCCACATAGCCTTTTTTGGATTGATTTTATACAACATGAATTACATCAAAGTGTTCAATTTGCCAATCAACAATGGGCCTTTTATGGAATAGGATCCATGTTAGGAGCTGTGTTTGCTTTTTATTGTGTTAAATATTGGCAACTTACAGGGGCGTTATGGCGTTGTTATTTACTTTATAGTCTGGCAATTTTTATCCCAGTCTATTTTCATACTTTTTATAGTCTGGCTGTTTCCTCTTTTTTAACGGGTTTGTTAAATCCAGCTGTGGTTTCACTGAGTTCAAGTGCTTTATTAACAATATTAGGTACTCAAAATCATCAATATGCCTGGAGTATAGCCACTGCTGCCTTTGCAACAGCACAACTTTTGGGTGGCGTTGTCATGAGTTTTTTACATACTCATGGCAGTTATTACACACATTTATTTTTCCTTGGTGCCGTTATTATGGTGGTTGCTTTGGCTTGTAGCTTGTGTTTTTACACGATTCAAAAATCACATTTGAATGGGTTAAGAGGGGAAGGTTAATGCATTATGTTTTTGGGGTTTTACGTATCCTTATGATATTGATGATAAGCATGATTATTCTTCTGGGTTTATCAACATGGGATAACTTTTTTAGTCCTGAATATTTGAACGAGTCTAGAGAGCATTTCTTACAATAAAATTCAAATATATGAATCAATATTGAATCTTCATTCAAGACTAAATCGTCATATAAAATGAAGATTCACATAAACTATCTAAATACTATTCAGTGTTTGAATTTTAAAGAATGATGCATATTAACGCAGTACTGAATTTATTTAATAAATTTGTGGCTATTTTCTCACCAATAGAGCCTATTTCGTATTTTTTGAAAAATACAAAGGTTCGATGATCGAACAGGAAGTTTAAAATTTAAATTATAAAATATTGCGTAACTCTCTGGCTGTTTCCTGTAGCAAGGGCAAGATATGCTGAATTAAATATTCCTTTGTCGTTCGCATGGTGGGAGACACAATATTAAGTGCAGCTACAACACGGGATTGTTGTCCGTAAATAGGCACTGCCAAGGCATGTACACCAAGCTCATGTTCCTCACTTGAATAACACCAGCCTTGTTCTTTAATTTCTGCTAAAAGTTTTAAAAAATCAGCATTATTTGTATAAGTGTATTTAGTCAGGCGTTGCAAGGGATGTTGCGATAACCACTCTTCTTGCTCATGGTCATCCAGATAGGCCAAAAGGATTTTACCTGCGGATGTCGCATGGGCTGGTAAACGGTTTCCCAAATGAAGCCCATAAGGATTTACACGGTCTGTTTGCTGATGTGCTGCACTTCTGGCAATAGTAATCGCTTCGTAGCCGTCTAGCACCATGACTGAATAAATAAGAGAGGTTTGTGTTGTCAACAAATTAAGTAATGGTTGGGAAATTTTGGGAAGATGAGCACCACCAAGATAAGATCCTGAGAATTTTAATATTTTTGGAGTAAGATAAAAATAATGGCCATCTGATTCGAGGTAACCAAGATATTCTAAAGTTAATAAATGGCGGCGTGCAGCCGCCCGAGTCATTCCTGTTTTTTCGGCGGCCATGGTAATATTTAGACGATGACGATCTGTACCAAAACTATCTAAAATCGCCATGCCTTTACCAATACCAGCAACAAAATCTTCATGGCGAATCGTTTTTTTGTTACTGGCATTGTGAAGAATCTTTTCTTCTTTGACTGTTTTATGATCCATATTTGCTAACATTTCCATTGCTTCATACGTTTGTCATATTGACAGCAATACTATAACGCTAAATTAGAATAACCGAACTATGTTTTGTTCGATCATCGAACAAATTATTCATACATCGAACAAAACCTACCAAACTACTCTGGAACTCAAACAAAAAATTATAAAAAATGATCAGACAAGGGAATCCTACTGAATGACTAAGGAATAGTATTTGAATTTGCATGAAATGTTCTTCCTTAGCCATATCCTAGTTTTCCACCTTTCTAATTTTGCTTGATGCACAATGGAGTTATCTAAATGATAGATAAAAGTGCAGCGACCCTACCGGAAGCGCTTTCCCAGATTAAA
>NZ_JACVTU010000015.1:0-61274 GCF_016624705.1 Acinetobacter sp. S40 | reverse complement strand
GTCTGCCTTACAAGCAGAATGTCGGCGGTTCGATCCCGTCAGCGCCCACCATATCTGCTTTATCTTGCTTTTTCTTTTCGCTTTTCCTAAGCTTTCGTTTATTTGCCTTATTATTAGCATATGCGAAATCCTTATCGACGTCCTGTTGTATCTACGTCATCTCATTTGATGAATGATCCTAAAAATTTATATAAGCAATTTATAGAAACGTTGGTTTTTCAAAGTCATGTGGTCGGTTTGTATGATGAGGGCTGGGCATTATGTGCGACGCCAAGCGGACAGCAGGCATTTGCAATCTGGCATAATAAGCGTCTGGCCAAACTCTTGCAAAAAGGAAGTTGGCAAAGCTATCAGCTTCAGGAAATTTCGCTTTTAACTCTAGTGCAGCAACTCATTCCCTATTTGCGTCAACAAAATACCTTGCTTTCTTTAAATCTGACTCCCGAAGGGCAAAATTTACTGGTCAAACCTGAAAGCTTTTTGGCAGATATAAAAAGCTTCCTTTATCAATTGTATGTAAAAAAGCCAGAAGTCTTTGCTGATTTAAAGTTGCCTTTACCTCGTTCTATTCGACTCAATTGATTAGTATTCATTGAGTACCCAACCACTTAAGTAAGCAAAATATTCACGTAGCCATGCGTTATAACGAATTAGAAGCGGGGTAGGTGCGGCAATCAAATAAACATTGCTATAGCCTTGTTTTTGAGCGATGGCTTTGGCACGAATAGTATGAAAGTCGCTGGTGACAATCGCAATGGGGTCAGTAAGCTGGATTTGATGATGTGTGAGAATAGCCTGACTATTTTTTAAATTAAGCTCTGTGCTAGTACTTTGATTCTCCAGCGCCATTTGTGCAAAAGGCAGTGCATAGTGTTGTTGTAAATATTGCGCCATGATGGCAGCTTCCGTCTTTGTTTCTCCAAAGTCTAAACCACCTGTCAGGATGAGTAACGCCTTTGGTTGAGTTTTGGCAAGAGGTGCTGCGGTATCTAATCGTTTTGCAAGCGCTGCTGAAGGTTTTCCATTTTCAATTCCGCTGCCCAATACAATAATTGATTTTACAGAGGGAATGGATTGGCTATTTTGGATTTGCACTGTTAAGAATATAAAGAATGCAAAAAGTGTGATTAACCAGACAATGAAGATTCCCCATCCGAAACGCCAGAATTTTTTTAGTTTAAGATGTTGCTTGAGCCATTGCTGGATCTGAAGATAAAAGGAAGCGTAAGCACAGAAAACAAGCCCGATCAGTAGGGGTAAAATTATTCCTAAATGAATTTTTCGATAGGATAAAAGCAATACTGCATCTGCAAATAAAATCAAACCAATAATAAATAAGCTAAGACGTATAAAAAAAATAGCGGACATATCAAATATTCTTATGTAAGGCTGGTAGCATCATAATCGAAACTAACTTTAGCAATTTCATTAGATAGAGTCGAATAAAAAAAGGGATATTCCAATAACTTAGAATATCCCTTCTAATTAATTGCAAATGTGGGTGATCTAATCTAGTAAACATCTCGACGGTAACGTCCATTTAAGCGCAACTCGTCCATTCGAGATTCACCTAAAATATTGTTGAGTACCTGATCGACACCGCTAGCCATACCCTCGATACTACCGCAGACATAAATCACGGCATCGCGATCAATCCATGCTTTAAGTTCTTCGGCCTGTTGTTGCAGCACATCTTGTACATAAGTTCGTTGTTCTTGATCACGTGAGAACGCTAAATCCAGTCGTTTAAGCATTCCCATATTTTGCCACGCTTCAATTGTTGTCTGATAAAAAAAGTCACAGCTGCGCTGTCTTTCCCCAAATATTAACCAATTTTCTGCGTAATCTTGACGAGTGCGTGCATGCAATAAACTCATTAAACCTGCAATACCCGTACCATTACCGATACAGATAATCGGACGGTTATCATCAATTAAATGAAAAGATTCGTTAGTCCGAATTCGTAAGGCAATAGGATCATTGATTTGAGTATGCTCGGTTAGCCAACCTGAACCGAGTCCAAGTTGACCTTGTTGATCATATTGTTGACGAACTGTAAGCCTTAAGAATAATTGTGTTGGAATGCTGGCGATCGAGTACTCGCGTGTAGGTAGGATCGGAAGCTGTTCAAGCAAATGTTCTACATTGGCAAAAGGTTCAATTTCTACAGTCAGATCTTTATCCCAAAGTGCGTGTTGAATAGAAATCGATAAAGATTCAACCTGTGTTTCAGGATGTACATGATAGTGTTGCAAAAACTGTTGAATGCGGGCTGGACTATTTCCAGGTTGAATTTCTGCAATATCTCCAGCTTGCCAATGGACTTCATGTTTAGGCGTTAATTCAATGTTATAGGCTGGTGCTCCGAGACTTTCAGGGTTAAGTAATGTGCGTTTATCCAGTATCCAGGTATCAAATGTCTTTTCAATACTCATGGATTGAAGCTCAAGTTTACTTGCTTTGGCTAAAGCATCATTCCAGCGCTGAATATCATCATTGTTGCCATTATTAACTTCAATTAAATCAAATAATGGCTCAGCCCCCGATTGTTTTAACCACTCATCTACGCGATGCCCAAAACTACAGTAGGTATCTGGATATTCATGTGAACCTAAAGCCAATACGGCATAATGGATATGACTTAAATCTATATTCGAGCTTAAAAACTTTTTCTCAAAACCGCTGGCCAAATCAGGCGCTTCACCCGTGCCATAGGTACTCACTACAAATAAAATCTGTGATGTATTTTTAAGTTCATCCTCAGTTAATTGTTGTACAGATTTAACGGTAACAGGCTGATGGGCTTCTTGGAGACTGGTGGCTGTACGCCATGCCAATTGTTCGGATACGCCTGTCTGGGATGCATAAGTAACGAGCCATGGTGTTGCATTGGGATCAATATAATGATCAGCGAGCTGATTACGTGCAGCTTGAGTCAGCCGTTTCTGCTTACGGCGTTTCAGGTAAAGCATCCAACCTGTCACAAAAAATAATGGCATTGCCAATGAAGCCAGCATGGCAAAAAACTGATAAACAGGACCGAAGAAGCTACCTCGATGCACAGGCAACATACTGCTCATGATTTTTTCATTAAGCTTTTTATCTTGGTACAGCTCTAGTTTTTCAAATTTTTGAGTTTGATAATTATAAATTGCGCTATTACGTGCGCGTTCATGCTGTGCAACTGGATCAACAAAACTAAGTTCGATTGAACCATCTGCTTTTTTTGGTAAATTGAGCGTTAATGTTGAATAATCACGGCCAATTTTCTGATTAAAGTCTGTCCATGTTTGATTCAGGGCTTGCTGGATTTGAACAGAGGATAAAGCTGATTGATCTCGCTCTGCTTGTCGTGCACTTGATCTTTGTGTATTCGGCTGATGATTGCGCTGCATGATTTGTGTTGTATCATTTGCAGATTGTGGACGACCGCCATGTTCCTGATTTTGAGTGTTGGAACTACCTGTACGTTCTTTAGTGCTTTCCTGCATCTGCGGTTTGGGTTGTTCAACCCCCATGACTTTAAACATGCCACTACGCCACCAGTCATATGACCAATACAATCCTGTACATGCCAAAATTAGATAGAACACAACGACCCATGTTCCAACGACTGCATGTAAATCCCAAATAAAATTACGTCCCTTAAGTTTGGGTTTTACAAACAGCCATTGGCGTAGAGAATGTTTTTTCGGCCAACGCAAATACAGTCCACTTAGCACGAAGAAAATCAGCATCAGCGTACATGCACCTGTAATTTGTTTTCCTACAGGGCCAAAGGTAAGCGTACGATGAAGTTGCTGCACAAACTGGAAAAAACCTCGTCCCTTGATTTCTGGTAAAACTTGAGCGGTATAAGGATTGACCATCATGTTGTAGCCACGACGTTCACCTTCTTTCGCGATATTTACCGTAGATGAAGCTTCTGGATCTTTGGCAATGGTAATACTGTTGATTTTTATACTGGGATCCTGATGGCTAAAGTGCTGATAAAGCTGAACAGGGGTGAGTTTCGGCTGTTGTTGAGCTTGTACCACATAACTATCTTGATTGATCCATTTTAGGATTTGTTGTTCGTAGGAGTAAATTGCTCCCGTCACTCCCATTAATGAAAGAATGAGCCCAGCTGTAATCCCTAAAAACCAATGAACCTGAAAAAACGTTTTTTTAAACATGGTAATAGACAATATTTTAAGCGACGTAAGTGAGAAAATTATAATGGAATATTACGGAGATACTATGGATTTTGTAGATAATATTAATTTTCATTATCATTTATTATTGCATCTATAAAAAAACCTCCATGAAGGAGGCTTTTTATTGAGATGACCGAACTTTAAATGCTTTTAGGTTCGCCAACAGTTTCAGTCAAATGCTTACGAATAGTATTAAATGAAAAATTTCTTGAATCCATACGTTTAGGTAAAATATACGCACCTTGTTGACCCTTTACCTTGAAATTCATCAGGATAAAATCAGGAGCATTATACCATTCATAAATATCCTTCCAACCAATGGTGCCGACACCTTCTTGCGCACCCATTTGTTGACGCATCACAAGACCATGAGGTTGTACGCCTAAACGAATACCTTTAATTTCCTGAACAGGAAATTCATTCATCTTGCGTTTTACATACCATTCAAGACCGTATTTACGAATCAAGAAGTACAACACCACACAGACAATGGCAACCCAACAAAATATAGTGGAATAGTTTTTTAATAAGACTATGCCAGCAAGAGATAATGCAACGACTACAGCCATTATAATCCATGCTTTTGTGCTGATTTTGTTGGTGCTACGCCAAATCATAAGCTGTGCATTGCGTTGTTCAGCTTCAGAAATTTCGTAGTTAACAGGCTGTAAAGTATAAGCGTATAGAGTTTTCGCGGTCATAGTGCAAATAGTGAGTTTCAAACTGATTGGAGTTTAGCATTAATTTAGCCAATCTCGTGAATATATTCTGCCATTTTACGGGGAATTATAATGATCCCAATTCGGTGGCATCATTATCCCGATCGTGACTTAGACTTTGTTTAAGTCGACTCAGCTGATTCAAAATGCTGAGCATTAGTGACAACTGCTGTAAAATAATTAAAGAGATCTGATCTTCCTTACTATTTTGTTTTAAGCGTTGTCGAATGGTCTGCAACATATTTTGTGAGCTTAAATCGGGGACTTCATCACGTAGAAGAGCCCCTTGAATATCATCCAGTGCCTGATCGAGTAAGTTTAAAATATCCTGATCCTGACTTTGCTCACGATGCGCGCCCAGCGCAGCAATATAACTTAGGAATGTGTGATTCAGGCATAAAAACTCAAAAGCCAGCGTTTTTTGATAAGGATCAAAATCAGGTTCTGTGGCTAAGGTCGAAATTAAAGATGCGACTTCTGCATCGGTATTATGCGCAGCACGACGTGCTATACGATAATTTAAGCCATTATCACGCCCATCGTGATATTGGCGGACGACATCTTTTAAATAAGTACATTGTGCTTGTAATGAGCGTTGAATGGTGCGGGGAAGGCGTCGAAATTTCCAGTCTGGCCAAATAAAACTCACACCAAACCACGCCAGAGCACAACCAATTAACGTATCGATGAGCCGAGGTAAACCCGCAGAAAAACCTGAACTGTCCAAGTTAAAATTAATTAAGGCCAGAATCGTAATAAACGCGGTGGCTTGTGCATATTGCTTACTGCGTAACTCAAAGAAAAGCACACCGCTAATGACCAATAACAGTAGTTGTCCTTCTAGTGACGGTACAAAATATAAAATGGCAAGCCCACAAATAATACCTGCCAGCGTTCCAACTACCCGCAGTCTTAGACGCCGTTTAGTTGCATTGAAGTTAGGTTGACTTACAAATAAAGCGGTCAGAAGAATCCAATAGCCATATTTAATACCCGTAATTTGTACAAAAATATAAGCAATGAGCAGCACGATTGATAATCGAATGGCATGCCGAAACAAGACCGACTCTGGGGTCAAGTTTTGTTTGATACGCGTGACAATATCACTCCAGCCTTTTAAGTCATCATCTTTCAATTGATGTTCAAATTGCTTGCTTTTTTCAAGACTGATGCTTCGTTCTGTTTCCAGATTACGTAATTGTGCGTCAATTGATTTTAGATTTTGATATAAGGCATATAATGCATTGACCCAGACCTGATCATAAAATTGTTCTTTCTGTAGTTTTTCTAGGGAAAGCTTTAGGTTTTCAAAAGCATGTTTAAAACGTTTATTATGAATATAGGGCTGACGTTTAAGAATACTCTGACTTAAATCCTGACAGGCCTTGCCCTGAATTGATAAAATGCGCTGGAAGCGAAATAAAATATCACTATGCTGAAATACTTTGGACAGTTCCTGATAGTTGATATGTGCTGAATCTGCGCGTTCATGAATATCCTGAACCACAAAATAATAATGCAGACTACGACGAGTATCTTTTTGTCCACGGTCACCCTTTAGGCGGGTAAGTAGGGCTGTTTTAGTATCGTTGAAAATGCCAATTAATTTGCCATTTTCCAATGAAAGATCAATCATGCTTTGTTGATAGCTTTCAGGTGTCATATCAACATCAAACAAATTAGACTTTGCAAATAAAAAGTTACCCAGAGCTTCATAACAAGCACTAAGTTTGTCTTGTAAAGGACGTACAGGAAAAAGTAAAAAGCTAATGGTTGAAATTACACCATACCATGCTGCCCCAATCACCAGTAACAGCGGTTGCATATACCATTCATCAAATAGATGCACACCCAGCATAGAATAAACTGAAACCACCAAACAACCATAAGAGATGGTTGCATAACGCCTTCCTAAAGAGCCTAATAAAATCCACCCGATACATGAGGCAATCAAGCCAATCGCAAACAGAAATGGATAGGGAAATAATAATTGAACGGATGCCGCAGTAATAAAGAATCCAATATAGGTATAGACTAGATTGAGAATTCGCACAGAAAAGCGATCATCAATATCACTTAAGCCAGCGGCGACAACACCCAAGGTTAAAGGAATAGTTGCCAGCTGGAAATCAAGGAAATAGGGAACAAATGCAGTACCGGCAAATGCAATTAACATGCGCAGGTTATACATTAATGTCGTATTATAGGTGGCTCTTCTGACATGCGCGAATAAGGGTTTCAAAGCGAATCCTTTATAACCAATGTGAAATGGGCTCAAATTTAGGTCAGCCCAAGAATTACGTTTGGAAAATACTTGTTCTATAGCCTGAATCATACTATGGACAGTGTTGGCTTGTCTTTACAACCACTATTTAAAATTGAAATGTAGATATGTCTGAAAATGGATCACGACAGCAGTATTCATCTGCTTGGATCATGCTACTGGCTTTACTGACTGCACTAGGGCCATTATCGATTGATATGTATTTGCCTGCTTTGCCGCAAATGGCGAATGATTTTGGGGTCAGTACCCAAATGATGGCAAATACACTTCCAGCATATTTCTTTGGTCTTGCTATGGGGCAACTGATTTATGGGCCGATTAGTGACCGCATTGGGCGGAAAAAGCCGCTTTATGTGGGACTCAGTTTATATGCGGTCGCTAGTCTATTGTGTATCTTTGCGACCAGTGAGTGGAGCCTGATTGCTTTACGTGTTGTGCAAGCATTAGGTGGTTGTGTCGGTGTGGTCATAGCCCGTGCAGCCATACGTGATCGACTTGATGTTCAAGGCTCAGCTCAGGCATTTTCCAGCATGATGATCGTCATGGGGATTGCCCCTATCGCAGCACCAGCACTTGGTGCTTGGATTCTTTATTTCTTTAACTGGCATGCAGTATTCGTTTTTCTTTCTGTAATGGGATGTCTTTGTCTGTTTTGTGTGCATTTCTTTTTTAAGGAAACATTACAACCTACACGTCGTCTAAAATTAACTTTCAATCAAATATTAACTTTATATGCAGCCATTTTAAAAGACAAAAGTTTTCGTTTCCCTATGTTTGCAGGTTGTTTAACAGGAGGAGCATTGTTTAGCTATATTAGTTCAGCATCTCCTGTTTTTATGGATATGTATGGTTTAAATCAGCAGCAATTTGCCTATGCCTTTGGTTTTAATGCGTTGGGGATTATTATCCTTTCATCGATCAATAAGCGTCTGGTGACGAGACTGAATACTATTCGGCGTCTAAAGTTAGGGGGCTTAATTCAATTTTCTGGTGCAGCGATTGTACTTTTGAGTGGTCTACTAGAACACGCGCCATTAGTCATGGTAATGCTCGGTTTATTTTTTGCGGTTTCAGGTTTGGGGTTTACTGGCCCAAATGCGATGGCGTTGGCAATGTCGCAGCAAGGCGCACGCGCAGGGACAGCCAGTGCTATTATGGGAAGTATGCAGTTTGCTGTGGGTTTGCTTGGTGGTTTACTACTTAATTTCTTGATCTGGACTTCATTGTTAAATATGGGAATTATGATGGTTCTCTTTACTGGAGCAGGTCTACGGGCAATTGCCAAAATTGCTGCACAGAGCAATCAACAGCAAGCTTGATTCTTCTGACAATAAAAAAACAGACCCAATAATGGGTCTGTTTTTTTATCTGCTATGATTTATTCACTGAGAAATACAGCAAAACTTTCAACGGGTTCACGTGGTGTAATAAAGGTATTCACAATATCGTCAGGATCGGCATAACCAAGCGCAATCGTACATACCAATTCCTCATCTTCAGAGGCTCCGACTACCTCCAACACAATGGGATGGAAATGATTCCAAGCTGCTTGTGGACACGTATCCAGTCCACGGGCTTTGGCTGCAACCATGACATTTTGAATCATCATGGAAATGTCCATTTTTGAACCGATGCCCATTGCCTTGTTGACAGTAAAATATAAACCAACAGGTGCATCAAACAATTTGTAGTTACGCAATTGTTGTGCAGCCATTTTTTCCTTTTCACCTTTCTGGATATTCAATAATCCATAGAGCCCCCAGCCATTTTCACGACGACGGTCAATAAAAGGCGAAATCCATTTTTCTGGGTAATAGGGAAAGGTTTCCTGATATTCACCCGCTTTTTCTGGATTAGCATAGATTGCTAATTGAGCTTCACATACCCGATTGATCATTTCATCACGTTTTTTTCCAGTGACGACATAAACTTTCCATGGCTGAGTATTGGTACCAGAAGGGGCACGGCTTGAAACCTCTAAAATGTCCTTAATGGTTTGTGGATCAACCGATGTAGGTAAAAAAGCGCGAACTGAATGTCTTGAACGAATTGCATTGTCCACGAGTTGAACTTGCTCGGGATTCATAGGAGTTCCTTTCTCATTAAGCTATAAAACATGTGCAAACTATAAAGGATATGAGGCCAATTTTTAACTTATTTTCTATTCAATTGATTATTTGATGGAAAATATGACTTACATTATGGTCGAGTTTTGACAGCCACATTGCAATGAGTTGAATCTCTTTAAAGTACAAAATATAAGCTTATCTGTTCATTTCATCGGATTATGTTGAGAGAATGATTAAATTTTCTTCAGAGTATTTCCAAAAAAAATTAATCAATTAGTCTAATATCATATTTGTACGTCTGTGTAGATTAAGTTTTTATGAAAAAATGTAAGCTTATGAATTTAAAAGACTAAATCCTTAAATTAAGCTTTTTTTTCATCACAAACACAATTTAATAGTAGAAAATAAACAAAAAACATCATTTTTTTGCATAATGTGCCCCTTTTTTAATTGTGACGAAATCTCCATACTCGTGGTGGGAGAAAGAGATGATTGAGATCTCAAGCTCCACAGGATGAAAAAACGGTTCATGATTAACCAACCAATAACAATGAAGGAAGTTCATACATGAGTTTACCCCTCATCAGAAAACAGTTTATTAAGCACGGTCTTGCAATTGCAACTGCTTCAATTATGGCATCTACAGCTTATGCGGGGACAAGTGAGCAGCAAGAAATCCAACAATTACGTTCAGAAGTCGCAGAACTTCGCGCATTGATCCAACAACAGGCAGCAACTCAAAAACAAATCGTGGCAGAACAAAAAGCTCGACCAGCGTATGTTACTCCACCTCCAGCCCCAGTTCTTGCACAAGCGCCAGCTACACCAGCTCCAGCCAATGCAAAACCAGGCTGGTTAACTTTGCCAGATGGTCAAACTCAAGTGAAGTTGTACGGAAATGTGCGTGTTGATGCAGCCTACGACTTTAAAGGTACGACAGGTGGCATTAACAATAAAACAGGTCTTGTTCCATTAAATAAAGACAATCCAACTGAAGATTCTTTGAATGTTTCTGCGGCGGCTACACGTATCGGACTCGATATTGCACGTCAAACCGATTTAGGTGAATTGACAGGAAAAATTGAAGCAGACTTCTGGGGGGATGGTACCTCAAATGCGGATGGAAAACTTCGTATTCGTCATGCTTATGTATCATTAGGAAAATGGTTAGCAGGTCAAACCACTTCTCCATTTGTCAACACTGATACCACGCCTGATCTGATTGACTTTACTGGGCCAATGGGGGGCGGTACTCAGCGTAACGTTCAAGTTCGCTTTACTCAGCCAATTGATGCAAACCAAAAAGTGTTAGTAGCACTGGAAGGTGGTGATGTAGAAAATGGTAAAACTGCAGGTGGTGGTCGTTTCCCTGCTTTGACTGCACGTTATGACATCAAAACCAGTGATTCTAAAGGCTTGCTACAAGTTCACGGTCTAGCACATGAAAATCGTGTATCCACTAACGATTCTAATGATGAAGAAAAATGGGGTTGGGGCTTAGGCGTAGGCGGTAAATATCAGGTTACTCCTCAAGATGCCATTATGGCGAACTATTATCATGTTAAAGGGGATTCGCGTTATATCCTGTACAGTAACCAAAATAATGCTGCGTATTATACCAGCGGAAATGGTACAACTATTGGCTATGATATCGAAAATAATGAATTTGATACTGCTCAAATCGGCTATCAACGTAATTGGTCACCAAAATTACGTTCTGCATTCTCTTTAGCGGGTATGTGGTTTAAAGATGACAACACGTATGCTGAGAATAATCAAGGCTACAACAAGACGCTTTATAATGCGATTGCGAATATCATCTATACTCCTGTAAAAAATGTGGATCTAGGCGCTGAATATACATTTGGTAAGCGTGAAACATTTGCAGGTGACAAAGGTGATCTATCTCGTATTAATTTCTTGACACGCTATAGCTTCTAATTAACAGAAAAATTTATAATTTATTTCTGTTTTAAAAAACCACAGATGCATCTGTGGTTTTTTTTATGGTCTAAAAATTTCATAAAATCATTTTTTAGGGGTGATTTTGTAATTTCTAAATTAGGCCTTAAATTGAATTCAGGCTAAGCGAGATTCAATTTATTTCATGCTCTCAGAGCATACTCTTACTACGTTGGCACAGTTTATTTTGGAGTTTTGTTGAACATAAGGACTATTGATCGTAGCGATACAGGAATTGAATTGCTAACTTTTGCGTAGAAATTATGCAGTTTTTTTTTGTGAATTTGATGAGCGCGACTGTCATTCAAGTTATTCTTAAGTTTTTTATGTCATAGTTAAAACTGTTTTAAGATCAGTTTAATTTGCAAATCATTAACAACAAAGTCTCTATGATTAGAGGCTTTTTTATTTGCTAAGTATTATTTAGGATAGCTGTCATAGCAATATGACAACAATAAGTGCTTTAAATATGAATGAACAATTAACCACAACCCTGATGTCATGGATCAGTTTTTTTAATGATCCTTTGTGGGATTTTCTCGTTATTTTTTTACTTGCTGCGGGTACATTTTATACCATCGCGACCAAAGCTGTGCAGATTCGTATGTTTTGGCAAAGTATCAAGGTAATGAAAGGCAGCCGAAAAGAGGGGGAAGATGAACACGGCATTACTCCATTTCAGGCATTTGTAACTGGGTTGGCCAGTCGTGTTGGCGTTGGAAATATTGCAGGTGTCGCAATTGCAATTGCGATAGGTGGCCCTGGTGCTGTTTTTTGGATGTGGGTTACTGCACTTTTAGGAATGAGCTCCGCATTTACCGAATCTACCCTTGCGCAACTTTTTAAGGTACGAGACAGTGAAACCAAGCAGTTTCGTGGTGGGCCTGCTTATTATATTACCCAAGGTTTAAAGAATAAGTTGTTTGGTATGGTGTTTGCCATTTCATTAATCTTTACATATGGTTTTGTTTTTAATTCTGTACAAATCAATGCGATTGCCAATGCTACTTCACATTCATGGGGATGGGATAAAGCAAATTTGACTTTGGGACTGGGTGGCCTAGATCTGGAAATATCCTGGGTTGGTCTGGCTTTGGTTGTATTGGTTGCGATTGCTATTTTCGGTGGGATTAAACGGATTGCCAAATTTGCAGAAATGTTTGTGCCGATTAAGGCTGGACTCTATTTGGCCGCGGCTTTATATATTGCTTTAATTAATTATGATGTTGTTCCTGAGGTTTTTAAGCTTATTTTCACGGAGGCTTTTGCATTTAAAGCAGCAGCAGGCGGTTTCTTTGGGGGGATGATCTCCATGGCAATGATGCAGGGCATCAAGCGTGGTTTATTTTCTAATGAAGCGGGTATGGGTTCAGCGCCCAATGCCGCTGCAGCATCTGATGTAAAGCATCCCGTAGATCAAGGTCTGGTACAGATGCTGGGTGTGTTCGTAGATACCTTTATTGTGTGTACGTCTACAGCCATGATTATTCTTATTTCAGGTGTATATCATGATGGTGGTGCGATTGGTGTTGAGATGACACAACGTGCACTCGAAAATGAACTGGGTAGCTGGGGAGGTGACTTTCTTGCTATTTTATTATTTTTATTCTGTTATTCGGCGGTATTGGGCAACTATGCGTATGCTGAAGGAAATATGCAGTTTATTAATAATAGTCCCAAAGTGATGTTTATCTTTCGTGTGTTCGTTTTGGTTATGGTGTACTTTGGGGCAATTAGTAGTGTACCGTTAGTCTGGTCAATGGCCGATTTATTTATGGGCATAATGGCGACCATTAACTTGACCGCAATTTTATTATTGACGCCGTTTGTAAAATCTCTATTAAACGATTATACGCTTCAACTGAAAAATGGTATTAAACAACCAGAGTTTAAAATAGATCAGCATCCTGAGATGAAGAAAAAAGTCGATTCTGATATTTGGTAATTTTCAGACTGATCTAATAAAAACCAGTTGGATTGATACCTGACTGGTTTTTTTATTTTATGCATAGAAAAATAGGCTTTATGTGCTGGATTTGATGTATATCACGAGAAAAGAACATAATAAAAAATTCAAAATTTTCAATATTTAACATATAAATATGACGTTTTAAATAATTTGATACAGCATTTCAAAACAGATCAGAATAAAATCGATCCAGTAAAAAAGTGGTCTTATCATGAAATGAAGTATCTCAATGCATGGATTTTGGGTATAGGTGTTTTGCTGGCAGGTTGTCAGCAAATGCCAGCATCATCTGAAACAATAAATGCCTTACAGCCTTTAAAAAATGCGCAGGAATCTGCGCTTTTCATGCCGCCTATGCCAACACAGCAAAATCAGCAGCACCCAAAAGTTGCTTTGGTTTTAGGTAGCGGTGGAGCGCGTGGCTATGCACATATTGGGGTGATTGAAGTGCTTGAGCAACATGGGATTCATCCTGATTTTATTGTAGGCACTAGCGCGGGCAGCATAGTGGGCGCAATTTATGCTAGTGGTAAAAATGCACAGCAATTAAAACAAATCGCCTTAAATATGAAAGTGGGTGATGTACGTGAAATTACCTTTGATCGAAAAGGTTTTTTTGATGGACAAAAAGTAGAAGATTTTGTTAATCAACAAGTGGGTGATACACCTCTGGAAAAGCTTAAAATTCCTATGTATGTGGTCGCAACTGAGTTGAAAAATGGCAAAAAAACAGTTTTCAATTATGGCAATACAGGACAAGCGGTAAGAGCATCTATTTCGATTCCAAGTATGTTTGTTCCAACGGAAATCGATCACAAAGAATATGTGGATGGTGGTCTGGTTAGTCCTGTCCCAGTGGATGTAGCACGCCAGTTAGGTGCTGATATCGTGATTGCCGTGGATATTTTGGCGCAACCCGCCTATACCCCAACCACCAATATTTGGGGTTTATTTAACCAAAATATTAATATTATGCAGAACCGTCTAGCTACCGAAGAGCTAAAACATGCTGACATTGTGATCCAGCCTGAACTCCATGAGAAAGCGCATATTTTTGATGTCAAAGAGCGTGAAAATACGATTTCTTCAGGGGAAACAGCCGCAATGAAAAAAATAGGAGATATAGAAACTGCCTTTGCAATGCGTCAGCAAAAGTCCCAATTGCAATAAATCTTGTTAGATTCTAAAGCTGCCTAAGGGTAGTTTTTTTACGGGTTTTTCCAGTGAATACACAACATTGACAGGTTTTCGCAGCATTGTTATCTTGCGCAAATTTTCCATTGTTTTGTGATTGGTATGTCTTCTCATCATTTTATTTATCAACCGCCACTTGACCCTTTAGAGACGGTTTATGAGGATGCTGATTTCATTGTGGTGGATAAACCTGCGGGTTTATTATCGGTTATGGGGCGGTTACCCCAACATCAGGACAGCGCTTATTTGCGTATTTTAAAACACTATCCTCATGCCAGAGTGACTCATCGTTTAGATATGGCAACATCAGGCTTACTGATGTTTGCTAAACACCGTCAAGCCGAAATTGCAATGGGGAAAATTTTTCAGGCCAGAACAATTAAAAAATATTATGTTGCTTTAGTGCAGGGACGGATTGTGGATAAAGGTTGTGTAGATGTTCCACTTATAACGGATTGGCCCAATCGTCCCAAACAAAAAGTAGATTATGAACAAGGTAAGGACGCGAAAACATTGTATCAACTGCTGGACTATGACCACGAAAACCAATGCAGTCGGATTTTTTTGGAGCCAGTGACAGGTCGTTCCCATCAACTGCGGGTGCATATGTAACATCTTGGGCATCCCATTTTGGGTGATAAACTTTATCATCCCACCCCTTTTGCATGTGCTTTGCAACGTATGGCTTTACATACTACTTCACTTACCTTCACACAGCCATTTTCTGAAGTTGAGGTTCAGCTTGAAATCAAGGTGCCTTTTTAGGTTTTCCCAATTCAATTGGGATTTAAATTTGACCAACAAAATCGGTGTAAATTCACTCCAAACTGACATAAAACTAGGTTAAGCTATTGAGGTATCACAATCATAACAATGGATAACGACAATGAGCCGCAACTACGAACTTTTTCCAGATGATGATAATGGCAATGTACTTTGGCAAATGATTGAAGATGGCAATGATCTTACTGAGCCACATGAGTTTGAATTTACAGTTGTATTCAAGACACAAGAACAAGTTGAAAAATGCGCCCTACATTTGCTGCATCAAGAGCAAAAAGTTTCTCTTTTTCAGGAAGATCAGCATGCTGATGGCTCTGACCTTTGGGTTTTAAATATTCATGTTACGATGATTCCTGAGCATGAAGACATACAAGACTTGGAAGAATGGTTTACCCGAATCGCGCAGGAATTTAATGGTGAATATGATGGCTGGGGTTGCATGAGCTATTTGTATGAATATGAAGATGACGAGCATCTTGAAAGTTAAATGCACTCAAAAGGGATATATTCGCTTTATAGATTTTGATAAAGGAATATATCCTTGAAATACTGGTCAAGTGTTCGACTTTGAATAAAAAATGAAATAAAAAAATAATAAGGCAGGAGAGACAACATGAGTGGTACAGTCACATTTCATCGCGTATTTAATGCTCCACCAGAGCGTGTTTATAGAGCATTTTTAGATCCAGAAGCACTGGTAAAATGGTTGCCACCACATGGTTTTACCGCCAAAGTACATTCGATGGATGCAAAGGAAGGCGGACAATACCGAATGTCATTTACCAACTTTTCTACGGGCTCAACGCATTCGTTTGGTGGAACCTATGTTGAGCTGATTCCTAACCAATTGATTCGGTATATTGACCAGTTTGATGACCCCGCATTTGCTGGAAATATGGAAGTAACTATTCAAATGAAAACGGTAAGTGTCGGAACTGAAATCTATATTACTCAATCAGGAATTCCAGAACTAATACCTGTTGATGCCTGTTATTTGGGCTGGCAAGAATCATTAACCTTATTGGGATGGTTGATTACTCCGGATATTCCTGATCAATAAAATGTTTTTAAAAAACGAATCCTGTTTTCAAGGATAATTAAAATGATCCGCATTAAACGTGCGTATGATGATCCGACAACAGATGATGGTTTGCGAATTTTGGTCGATCGAATCTGGCCAAGAGGTTTAAGCAAAGAAAAGGCGCATTTAGCCAAATGGTTAAAAGAAATAGCTCCGAGTACAGAACTACGCCAATGGTTTAATCATGACCCTGAAAAATGGCAGGAGTTCCAGCACAAATATACGCTGGAATTACAACATAATGCTGCTTTGCATGAACTTGAACAATTAGCACATCAACAAACTATCACCTTAATTTATGCGGCTAAAGACACTCAGCATAATAATGCTGTGGTGTTACAACAAATATTGAGTGAAAAATTGGGATAAATCCATACAAAATACAAGGTTTTTGATCTTTAGCTGAAATCCAGTCATAATAAGGTTTTTCGAGTTTTTTTATGTCTTTACCTCATTGCCCAAAATGCCAATCAGAATATACATATCAAGATGGCGACCTACTGATTTGTCCAGAATGTGCCAATGAATGGAAAGAAGGGGACGTTAGTTTAACGGACCCAGACAGCATCATTAAAGATGCGCATGGGAACGTTTTGGTGGATGGTGATAGCGTCACTGTGATTAAAGATTTGAAAGTGAAAGGTTCATCTTCGGTCATTAAGGTGGGAACTAAGGTAAAAACCATTCGACTTGTTCCAGATGCAAATGATGGACATAATATCGATTGTAAAATTGATGGTTTTGGTCAAATGAAACTAAAGTCAGAGTTTGTAAAAAAAGCATAATAATGATCAAGGGAGCGAGGTTCTCCCTTTTTTAGATATAAGTTAAAGATTAAGGAAATCAAAATGGCATTTTCTGATCAGTATCGAGTTGGAGCACATGCTGTTATTACCAATATCGACGGCAAAGTTTTATTGTTAAAAGCCAATTACGGAAATTTCGCATGGGGATTACCAGGTGGTGGCATCGATCCTGGAGAGACCATATTACAGGGACTACAACGGGAATGTGAAGAAGAATTAGGTCTGATCGTTCGGGTAGATTATTTGTCAGGGCTATATTTACATACTGATATTAATGCCCATGTTAGTATTTTTCGTTGTCATTTACCTGATCAAGCTCAGATTCAGTTGAGTCATGAACATTCCGAGTATGCTTTTTTTGCCATAGAGGAGTTGAGTCTCCTTCAAAAAAGACGTGTTCAGGATAGTCTGGATTTTAATGGGCAAGTGATCTTTAGAGCGTTCTGACCAACCATTGCTTTTTATTGATTTATATAATCAAAGTAAAAAAAAGAATAAAAAATAAGCTGATTCCTGCTAAAAAATCGTCTATATTTCATAAATAAAGTTTAAAAACAAAGCATAGAACAACACACAACAAGAGGTGATTATGGCTGGATGGTATGAGTTGAGCAAGGCAAAAGATGGTCAATATCGTTTTGTACTTAAAGCGGGGAATGGGGAAATTATTTTAACTAGTGAGCTTTATAAGGCGAAAGCCTCTGCTGAAAATGGTATTACTTCCGTACAGAATAATAGTGGGGATGATGCTCGCTATGAAAAATTAACTGCAAAAAATGATAAACCCTATTTTAATCTTAAGGCCGCAAATCATCAGATTATTGGGACCAGCCAGTTCTATGCTTCTGAACAGTCGAGAGACAAGGGCATCGAGTCGGTGAAAACAAATGGCGCAACGACGACCATAAAGGATTTAAGTCTAGCTGATTCTTAGTCAATTTTTTATTGATATTAAAACCACCTTTATGGTGGTTTTTTAGTCCTTCTTTTTTTAAAGATGAGTGTGCAATTTACCTGAATCGCACAAATTTTAACTGGTGAAAGATCTACTTTTTTGCCAAGCTTGTTGAGAAATAACAACAAAAAAGGGTTAGCGTGTGGACATTGAAATTATTGGTAACCAACAAAGTGCTAATGAGATCTTGGCTTTAACTCAAATATGGGAGCAGGCTTTAAACCAGCATGATCTTGCTGAAATGACTCAGGATTATGTAGATAATGTCAGCGTTTTTGATGTTGCGTTGCAAATAGAAGATGTACAAGCCTATCGTAAACTGTGGCAACAATGCTTTCCATATTTTGGTGATCATATTCAAGTGTTTCGACGAAAATTAACGATTTATGCTTCCGATCAAGTGGTATTTTTGCATTGTTATTCAAAAGTGCTGGGAGATGCTCAAACTTCGGCTGAAGATGTACCGTGGTGCCGCACAACAGTGGGCTTTTATAAAGAATCACAAAAATGGAAAGTGGTACACGAACATATCTCCATGCCTTTTGACTGTGAAAAGCAGCAACCGTTGTATATTTTGGCTGAACCCTAGTAAACGTAATTAAATCTTTAAATCAGTCGGGATGAAATAACTAAAAATTTAACCCTATTTCGCTTAGAATATTCCGTTTATGACATGCTAAACACAAAGAAATTTTAAAAATGAGCCTATTAGAATCATTTAAATATTTAGCCTTACGCCCAGTAGCTGCACGTGATCCCAAAGAACATCATCGTGTGGCAACTCCACTTGAATTATTATTTGACCTGATTTTTGTGGTTGCAATTGCTGAAGCGGGACAACAGCTACATCATGCAATAATTGAAAATCATCTCTGGAGTATGTTGCCTTATTATTTTATGGTGTTTTTCGCTTTGTGGTGGGCATGGATGAATTTTACTTGGTTTGCATCCGCCTATGACAATGATGATATTTTTTATCGGTTCATGACTTTTGTCCAGATTGCAGGTTCTCTGGTAATGGCGGCAGGGATTCCAGATGTTTTTCATCATCAGGATTTTGACGTTATTATTATTGGTTATGTCATTATGCGCCTGGCTTTGGTAACCCAGTGGTTTCGAGTTGCAAGGCACGATCCTCTGCATCGTACTGTAGCCTTGCGCTATGCTTTTGGCATTATTTTTGTACAAATCGGCTGGTTACTTTTTCATTTTTCACCCATTAATTTTACCGCGATTTTGTTTGTATTTATGGTGGTGCTGGAGTTAGGTGTTCCTGTTTTTGCGGAATGGAACAATCCCACATCATGGCATCCTCATCATATTGCGGAGCGTTATTCATTGCTCACCATCATCGTTTTAGGTGAGTCTGTTGTGGCTTGTTTTAAAGCCATTCAAGATGATTTAGCCACACATATTATTCATACTGACATTATATTGCTGATGGTCGGTGGACTCATGATGATGTTTACCATGTGGTGGGCTTATTTTGATCGGGATGCCCATCACTTACTCAAAAATAGTAAACAGGCATTCTTGTGGGGATACGGACATTATTTTATTTTCATCAGTATTGCTGCGGTGGGAGCAGCTTTGGCCGCCGCAGTCGATGTCGCTTTAGGTCGTGCAGAGATTGGTTCTCAGTTTATGCAGTATCTTGTTGCTGCAACCTTACTCAGTTACACCACCAGTCTTTGGTTACTCAATGAATTACCTTATTTATCTGGGATCAGACGCTGGTTATATCCTATTACAGCAATAATTATTTTTTGTATTCCTGCCATTTCACCAAATATTGGCTTAGGTGTTTTTCTCATGGCAGTTGTTTATGCATTGCGATTGATTTTTTCAAAATGTTATTTGGTAGAAAGGGATCCTAAATTACATTCTGATTAAGTCTTCATCTTATTTAATAAAGAATATTGATGAAAAAATTCTGATGATGAGTCTGTTTGATTCTATTTTTGTTCAAATGCTTAGACTACTTTGCACTCAGCAATCTATCTGGAATGAGCTCATCTGGAATAACGTTAAAACCAACTGAAATTTATTATTTTTTCAAATTAAATGTATTACAAGTTAGGCTGTAATTTATCTACAATTTCCTCGAGCATCTTTAAGCGTTTTATCTCATTCCAAAGCGCTTTAGCTTCTGGATAAGCTTTACTCATCATTCCAAGCCATTGTTTATAACGTCCCACCATTCCGATCTCAGTTTTAAATGCGCCATTTACAAAACGCAGTTGTAGTTCAACCAAATCCTGCCATGTGAGTAGAGCTTTATCTTTATTCTGACGAATACATAAAGTTAAATCTGGAGTAGTTACAGCACCCCGACCAATCATCAGATCCTTGCAGCCAGATTGTTGTTGACAAGCCTTGGCATCGGCATTATTCCAGATTTCACCATTGGCAATCACATTAATTTTTAAAGCATTCTGGATAGGTTGAATTTTTTCCCAGTAGGCAGGCGGTGTATAACCATCTGCTTTAGTGCGTGCATGTACTGTAAGCCAGCTTGCACCTGCATCTTCAATTGCATGTGCATTATCCAGTGTATGATGTTCATCTAGATAGCCTAGACGCATTTTAGCTGAAACAGGAATATGTGAAGGGACCGCATCTCGAACCGCTTTAACGAGTAGATGAACGACATCAGGTTCATCTAGCAAGATCGAACCGCCCCGATGTCGATTGACTGTTTTTGCAGGACAACCAAAGTTTAAATCGATGGCTGGGGCTCCTAGTTCCACGACTTTGGCGGCATTGGCAGCCAGCATTTCTGGATGATTGCCTAAAAATTGCACATGTACTGGCGTCCCCGCCGCTGTTTTGCCATCTGTAAGAAGTTCTGGACAATAAGTATGATAAACATGATCTGGTAAAATACTTTCAGTGACGCGAATAAACTCCGTCACACACCAATCAAAATGACCAGTATGTGTGAGGACATCTCGCATAATTGGATCGGTTAATCCTTCCATTGGTGCAAGAACTAGCTTCACGTCAATATTACCTGAAAATAAAAACAGCGTTTATACGGCATCTGTATAACGCTGTCTAGTCTTGCTGCACATTTAAAAATTAGCGATGTAAAATCATTTCTAATACAAATTTACTGCCAATAAATCCAATTGCCAAGAGAATAAATCCGATCAGGGTAAAACGGATAGCTTTTTGTCCACGCCAGCCAAATTTGGCATGGCCTAGTAATAATGCCCCATAAATAAACCATGAAATGATGCTAAATGCCGTTTTATGGGCCAGATGCTGACCAAAAAAGTCATCAATGGTAAAGAAGCCAAAAAACAAAGCCACCGTTAAAAGCACAAAGCCTGTTTTGATGAGGTCAAATAATAAGGATTCCATTGCCTGAAATGAAGGTAATAAATTGACCCAGAATCGACTTTTTTGTTTCTTTTTAAGTTCCTGATTTTGAAACCACATTAAAATGGCATGAATCGTTGCCATAAGCAAAACAGCATAGGCAGAGAGCGATAAAATGATATGTAGATCCAGGCCCAGTGAATGCCGCTCAATAAACTGGTTGGACTGACTAAAAGCAAAACCCAGAATCAAACCTGTCGCAGCCACAGGAATCCCAATTAAATTGAGCGCCAGTGTCGGACGAAATGTACTAAAAATTAGGCTTAATACCAGCATCAAACCTGACGTAAATGACATCAGGTTAAATACATCATAATTAATACCCATTGGTGTGAGCATATCCTGAGACAGCACACCTCCATGCAAGATTAGACCTAAAGTCAGTATCAAGCCTAAAAACCAATGATTTGGTTCACGTTTTGACATCAGGTTCATAAACAAATACCAGAACGCAGTGGTATATGCGATGAGTGCCAAAATGGTGTAAACCAAGGGGAGACTAATCATGTCAAACCTTTATTTGGGAGTTGGAGCTTCATTTGATCATTCAGTGTAAATTATAAATGAATATCATCAGACCCTAAAATTCATCTACATAAGATATAAATTCGCGGCGAACTACAGTATCCTATAGCATCTATGCATAAATTTTCTATTTTGAGAAAGATTTTTTTGCAACTGGCCATTTTTAGCGGATTTTGCAATGTTTGATACCTTAACAGAACGACTCACGCAGAGTTTAAGAAATGTTACTGGCTCAGGGCAACTGACCGAAGACAATATTAAAGATACCTTGCGCGAAGTGCGTATGGCCCTTCTTGAGGCTGATGTGGCGTTACCTGTAACTCGTGAATTTATCGCGAAAGTTAAGGAACAAGCATTGGGTCAAGAAGTGATGACTCAGCTTTCACCGGGTCAGGCTTTTGTCAAAATCGTATATGACGAATTGACCAAGATGATGGGTGAGGCTAATGAAAGCCTTGATCTATCTGCCAAACCTCCCGTGGTGGTCTTACTTGCAGGTTTGCAGGGTGCAGGTAAAACCACGACTGCGGCAAAACTGGCGAGATTCTTAAAAGAACGTCAAAAGAAAAAAGTCATGACTGTATCTGCTGACGTATATCGTCCAGCAGCGATTAAACAGTTACAAACAGTGTCAGATGAGGTGGGTGCTGACTTTATACCGTCAGATCCTTCAGAAAAACCAATTGATATTGTGAATCGTGCGATTGAACAGGCAAAAATTAAATTTGCTGATGTTCTGATTGTCGATACTGCTGGTCGTTTGCATGTCGATGAAGACATGATGGGCGAAATTAAAGAATTACATACAGCCGTAAAGCCAACCGAAACTTTGTTTGTGGTCGATGCCATGACAGGTCAGGATGCGGCCAATACTGCTAAAGCTTTTAATGATGCTTTGCCTTTAACCGGTGTCATTTTGACTAAAACTGATGGTGATGCGCGCGGTGGTGCGGCACTTTCAGTACGTGCGATTACAGGCAAGCCCATTAAGTTTTTGGGCATGGGCGAAAAACTGGATGCACTTGAGCCATTTCATCCTGAACGTGTAGCACAGCGTATTCTTGGTATGGGCGATGTACTTTCGCTTGTTGAAGAAGTCGAACGCAAAATCGACAAAGAAAAAGCCGAAAAAATGGCGAAAAAATTGCAAAAGGGCGGTACTTTCAATCTGGAAGACATGCTGATGCAATTTGAGCAAATGAAAAAAATGGGCGGCATGATGGGCTTTCTGGATAAGTTGCCAGGCATGAGCAATTCTGGCATTCAGCAGGCGATAGAGCAGGCAAATCCTGAAAAGCAAGTCAAAAAAATGGAAGCCATTATCCAGTCGATGACGCCTAAAGAACGTAAAAATCCAGATATCATTAACCCAAGTCGTAAAAAACGTATTGCGGCAGGCTGTGGCATGGATGTTTCAGAGATCAATAAATTGCTGAAGCAGCATAGTCAAATGGCCAAGATGATGAAGAAATTTGCTAATCCTTCAGGGATGAGCAAAATGTTACGTTCATTAAGTGGCATGCAGAAACAATTTGGTGGCGGCGGTGGTGGCATGGGGCCATTGTTCGGTGGCAATGACGATAAAAAATAATAGATTTTTTCCATACAATTAAAGGCGCTGAATGCGCCTTTTTTTATAACAACAAAATCACTACTTTTTTCAGGTTATCTGTACTTTAAACTGGGTAAATTAAATAAGAAATATCCGATATCGGGGAACATAATTACAATGAAGCATGTCTATATTATTCATGGTTATCAGGCTGTACCCGAAGATCACTGGTTTCCTTGGCTAGAACAACATATCCTACAAACAGGAGCCATAGCTGAACGGGTTTTTTTAGCAGATTCAGCTCATCCTGATGCTGATGTATGGCAAGAATGTTTAAGTGCGCAATGCACTGTACTGAATGAAAATACAATTATCGTAGCGCATAGTCTGGGGTGTGTGTCGAGCTTAAATTTCTTGAGCAAAGTCTTGCAAAAATCATCTATTGGCGCAGGAATTTTTGTATCAGGCTTTACTGAAAAACTCAACGCCATTCCTGAGCTAGATCAATTTATGGAATCACAAACACTTGATGATAAATTGCTACGCCAACATATTCTGCGCCGTTATGTTCTTTTATCTAGCAATGATCCCTTTGTATCCCCACCTTTGACCATACGACTAGGCCAACGGTTGAACGCACAAATTTTGGAAATCAAACAAGCTGGGCATTTTATGCAAGAAGATGGCTATACCGCGTTTCCTCAGCTTTGGGATGTGCTACGTCCTTTACTCACAGATTCGTAAGCAACATATCGCTGTAAACCCTTAAGCAATAAGTCTTCTTCAACACGAGGCTGGTAGTCCTGTAAAAATTTGGCAAAAAGTGTTGCATCTCCGCCTGTAAGCACCAGTTGTCTTGAAGATTGCTTTAAAATATGTTCAATACTGCTTAATAAGCCTAATAAAATACCATGATGCACGGCATCTACAGTATTTTTGCCCGGTTCAAGATTATCAAAAGCAGAGTCTGGAATTTTAATGCCTTTGGTATTTTGAATTAAGGCATCACGCTGCAAATATAGATTGGGTAAAATATACCCTCCCAAATGCTGTAAACCGTCATTTAAATCAATGGTCAGAGCCGTACCACAACCAATAATACAAAAATGCTGTTCTGGTTCTGCAAGTGCCAGCACTTGTAGCCAGCGGTCAATTCCTAGTTGTTCAGGATGATCATAACCGCAGCGTAAACCGGCATATTCATGATGAACCTGTGCAAAGATGACAGGAATATCCAGTTGGCTAAGAATTGCCTGAATACGCTGATTATTGGCTTTATCCTGTACCGAAGAAATCCCCACTTGTTGCAAGTGTTGAGTTTTGAAATGTTGAATCAGACCCAGCAATAAATCAGCAGGAGACTGTAAATGTAGTTCAGCGGCATGTTCAATGATCTGATTTGAATCTGTAATCCAGTATTTAAGACGAGTATTTCCCACATCTAACCAGAGTTGCTTCATGATGGATCATCCTGACCTAGGATACGGCGCATCCGACCTTGATAAAATGTCTGTTGTTGTCCATTGTTTGAAATGAGCACCGCACCTTCCTGATTAATTCCTTCAAAACGGCCAGTCAAAATACCCTGATGATGCTCGAACTGAACCTGTTCCTGCATAAAAACCGCATGATGATTAAACCGATCTGCAAGATTATAACAACCATGTTCAAACCATTGTGCTGCCTGTTGAATGGCTAGATAAAGTTGTGCCACGATCTCAATACGATCAAGATTGTTTAAACCAAAATCACTCAATGAGCTGATCGGTTGTAATGGATCGTGTGATTGTGGCGTAAATAAATTAACCCCAACCCCAACGATGGCCTGATGTGGTGATAACGGTTCAACCAGAATTCCGCCCCATTTGCCTTGGCTGCTATATAAATCATTCGGCCATTTGACTTGCAGATTTAGACCGTGTAGCTTTGGCATTTGCAAGATATTCAGTGCAACTTCAAGCGCTAAGCGACCATCCAGTGGTGTCCGGGAATTGATCAACGTACTGAGATATATATTGCCTTTTGGGGATATCCATTGACGTTGATGTTGACCACGCCCTTGGGTCTGAGCTTCGCTACAGATTAAAATGGACGCAATATTCTTTTGGGCCAGTTCGCGAACATCGTCATTGGTCGATGTGGTCGTTTGTTTCAAAATAACAATGTCAGGAACATGTCCAGCATCGCTTAAGCGTTGTCGTAGTCGGCGTGTTTCTGCATCCATGTTCAGTTTTATAAAGTTGGAAAATCAGGTATGGAGTTAATCATATATTTAGCCATCGGTGCAATCGCTGGATTTGCTGCGGGCTTGTTTGGCGTGGGTGGTGGATTAATTATTGTCCCAATTCTTTATATCGTATTTACTCAGCTTCATTATGATCCGGCTGTCATTATGCATATGGCTTTGGGAACTTCTCTGGCCACCATTATTGTGACTTCAATCAGCTCAGTAATGGCACATCATAAACGTGGGGCAGTGTTATGGCAGGTGTTTCGTAATCTTGCGCCTGGTTTAGTGATTGGTTCTTTTTTAGGAGCGGGTATCGCGGATCTTTTGTCGGGACAAAACTTACAAATCATTATTGGAATATTTGCGATCTGGGTGGCTTATCGAATGTTTAAAGGTGCAAATGTGGTTGTGGATGAAACACGACATTTACCTTCAGCGCCTATGCAAATGTTGGCAGGTGGCGGCATTGGTATTGCTTCGGCAATCTTTGGGATTGGGGGAGGTAGTTTGACAGTGCCATATCTGAATCGAAATGGAGTGGTAATGCAAAAAGCAGTAGCGACCTCAGCGGCCTGCGGTTTACCTATAGCAGTTGCGGGTGCCATTGGTTTTATGTGGTTTGGTGTTCAACAACATGTCAAAGTGCCCAATGCAATTGGTTATATTCACGTTTATGCATTTTTAGGGATTAGTATCATGAGTTTCATTACCGCTAAATTTGGTGCGAAAGTTGCTCATATGTTGTCGCCTGCCATGTTGAAAAAATGCTTTGCCTGTTTATTAACGGTCGTTGGAACCTATTTCATTTATCAAGGTTTTACTCAATAGAAATTCATAAAACAATACTTCCTAAATCGCTAAAAAATAAAAATTAAATTTAACTTTTAGCGGTATAGGGATAAGAAAATAAGATGAAATTTCCAATGATCAGAATGTTGAATTGGCTCAAAATGCAATAAAATTGTTAGACAATGACATAGTCATCCATAAAGAGAATCAGTTAAAACAATCACAATAAATGGCAGTGGAACGCCAAAGTAAAAATCAAAACAGGTGATTCATGAAACTTGAAGAGACAGAGAGCCTGTCGGAGCAAATTGCAAAACACATTAGCGACCAGATTATTACTGGTGAACTGGTAGAGGGTGAACGTATTCAGGAATTGCGGATCGCCAAAGAGCTCGACGTCAGTCGCGGCTCGGTACGTGAAGCATTGTTATTGCTGGAACGCACTCACTTGATTCATATCTATCCACGTCGTGGAGCCATTGTTTCTGAAATGTCATCTCAACAAGTCAAAGCTTTGTTTGATACCAATGTTTTGGTGCTAGGGCACATTGTGCAACGCATCAGTGAAACGTGGCGAGTACATGAAGCGGAGCAATTGCAACACCTCATGGAGCATTTGACTGAACAAGTAAAAATAGGTGATACCGAAAAATTTTATGATGGTATTTTCCAATATCTAGCATTGCAACATGATATGGTTGCCAATCCTTATTTAATGAAGTTTTATAAAGAATTATTGCCCTCATTGCGCCGTAGTTATTTTTTGACATTAAATACCTCACGTCGTGAATTACAAGAATCTTTCGCATTGTTTAAATTGGTGGCAGATGCTGTGTTGATCCGGAAATCACATCAGGCTACTTTATTTATGGAGGATTTTTGCCGACATTTGCGTAATCTAGTTCTGGATTCACTGACTCGCATGAAGCAAATCGAGTTGGCTTGGGCACGTCGTTCGCGTCGTTGAAGCGGTCAGGTTGTGTAGAAAAATAAGTGATGACCTGAAAGTTTGGCGATATTTTAACTGATCGCCCTGTTTCTGGATAAATTCTGAATAAAATTGTTCAACTTCATCTTAAAAAAAGCCCCTATTGAGCTGCATTCATTTTAAAATAAGCCGCTATTGGTATTCTATTATGTCCATACCATTGAAATGAGATGGGCAAATAATAAAAAACTTTTGATTAGGACATTATGCGTTTAAGCAGTTTAAAACTTGCAGGCTTTAAGTCATTCGCTGACTCATCCACTCTCCAATTTAAGGCTAATCGTACTGCAGTCGTTGGCCCGAATGGTTGTGGCAAATCCAATGTGATTGATGCCATACGTTGGGTCATGGGAGAATCTAGCGCACGTCAGTTACGTGGTGGCAGTATGCAAGATGTCATTTTTACGGGAACTGCGAAGCGTAAACCTGTTGGTGTCGCTAGTGTCGAGCTGAGATTTGACAATACGTATGGAAAACTTGGTGGTGCTTATAATGCCTACAATGAGCTGGCAGTTCGTCGTCAGGTCAACCGTGATGGAAAATCTGAATATTTTTTAAATGGAACACGTTGTCGCCGCCGTGATATTACCGATATCTTTTTGGGAACAGGTTTAGGTCCACGTTCTTATGCGATTATTGAACAGGGCATGATTAATCGGTTGGTAGATGCCAAACCTGAAGAAATGCGTGTGTTTATTGAGGAAGCAGCAGGCGTTTCACGTTATCAGGCACGTCGCCGTGAAACATTGCAACACTTAGAACACACCGAACAAAATTTATCGCGTTTAGAGGATATTGCGCAGGAACTTAAATCACAACTAAAAACGTTAAAACGTCAATCTGAAGCCGCTATTCATTACAAACAGCTTGAGCAGCAGATTAGAACGCTGAAAATCGAAATCCTGTCTTTCCAGTCGGAGCAATCTAGTCAACTTCAGCAAGAATATACGGTACAAATGACTGCTTTGGGAGAGGAGTTCAAGTTGGTTCGTTCTGAGCTAACTACTATTGAGCATGATCTTGAAGCAAGTAGTGCGTTGTTCCAGCGCTTGATTCAACAATCGACTCCTCTACAAAATGAATGGCAACAGGCTGAGAAAAAGTTAGCTGAGTTGAAAATGACGCTACAACAAAAGCAAAGTTTATATCAACAGAACAATACAACGTTGACTCAGTTAGAACAACAAAAAGCCCAGACGAAAGAACGATTACAACTGAACGAGCTACAGCTTGAAAATTTATTAACACAGTTGGATGAACAAACTGAACATTTAAATGGTTTTGAGGCAAATACTCAGCAAAGTGAACATAATTATCAGGATTTGCAAGCGCAACACAAACAGGCGCAAGAGCAGTTTAATCAGATTAAACAGCACGTTGAAAAGCAACAACAACAGAAAAATCAGATGTCGCTACAACTTGAGCAACTGACTAAAAGTATAGAGCGTATCACGCAGCAAAAACAAACACTTGAAACCCAAACCTTGCAAATTGAGGCACAGGTACAGGACAATGAGTTACAAAGTTTAGAGCAACAATTCGTTCAATTGGAACAAGACATCGCGGCGCTTGAACAGCAGATCGAACAAGTTGAACAACATTTTCAGATCCAGCAGCAGCAACATAATGATTTAACGACTGAAATTCAACAATATAAAAATCAAATACAGGTATTACAGGCGGAACAAAAGAATCTCAATCTACTGGTGGCAAAACAAAGTCCGAAACAATCGGATGCTATACGTTTGATGGCGGTGTTAGAGTTAAGTGAAATAGGCAAAGCACATGCCAGTCTGATTGAAAAGTTATTGAACAAATGGATGAGCGCGCATTATCTTGACAAAGATGCTGACTTTGAACCACAGCTTTCGCGACAAATTAAAGCTTCTGCATTCTTAGGGGACTCACTACAATTCGGGTTACGACCATTTGCGGAGTGGATTAAATCACCACAGTTATCGTTGTGGCAAAACATTGGGTTAGCAGATACGTTGGATCAGGCATTAGGGTTGCAAAAGCAGCTCAAGACTGGTCAAAGTATTGTGACACTAGATGCCTATCATGTTGGACAAGATTGGGTTATTGCACTCGATTATGATGAAGATAGCCAGACCACTGGCGTGTTGAGTCATCGTATTCGTCTGGATGAAATTGTACAGTTACTCTCAACTTTGGAACCAGAACTTGAGCATTTAAATCGACTGAGTTTTGAGCAGCAACAGCAAATCAATACGCAGCAAGATCAATTACAACAATTAAAAATCCAATTAAAACAAAATCAAAAGCAACAACAGCATCTTGAATTAAACATGACCAGACATCAAAGTGCGGCTCAAGCATTTGTGGTGCAAAAACAGCAGCTACAAGAGCAGTTAAAGCAACTAGAAACCCAGCTTGAAGATGATGCCATGCAGCGTGATGATCTGGATATCGATTTACATGCGTTGAATTTAAAATTAGATGCAAGTCTGCCAGATTATAAAACTCGACAATTTCAGCTTGAGACATTGGCAGAACAACTGGATGATCAACAGCATCAACTACAACAGCATCAACAGGAACGTGAAAACACGCGCCGTATGGTTTCGCAAAGCCAACAGCAAATCGAACTATTAGAAAAAGATCTGTCCTTTTTAAAAACTCAATATCAACAGATTATTGAACAGATGGACCATGCAAAAAAATTTGTTGATCCCATTCAACTGGAATTGCCATCCCTCGAATCCGAGTTTTCTGAGCAATCTCAACAGACCGAGCAACTCAAAAAAAGTTGGAATGAATGGCAAATCGAACTCAATAACGTACAGGAAAGACAACAGCGTCTTACCGAGCAACGCCATCACACTCAGCAGCGTGAGGAACAATTACGCGAGCAACTGGAACAAAAACGTCTAAATTGGCAAGCCGCTAAATCAGATTTAGAGCATTTTCAGGAACAACTTAAAGATTTGGGGAGCGAGCGTGTAAATGGGCTAAAATTTCATTTAGTTGAGCATCAACAGGCGCTGGAAAAAGCACAGCGCCAATTTGAAAAACTGGGTGCAGTGAATTTGGCGGCTTCTGAGGAATATGAAGAAGTTTCAAAACGTTTTGACGAACTGAGTCATCAAATTCAGGATCTGGAAAACACAGTTTCTCAGCTAAAAGAAGCCATGAAAAGTATTGACCAAGAAACTAGAAAGTTATTTATGACGACTTTTGATCAGGTCAATACTGAGCTTCAGGATTTATTTCCTAAAGTTTTTAGTGGTGGTGAAGCAAGTTTAAGTCTTGAAGATGACTGGCAATCAGGTGTAAAACTAATGGCACGACCACCAGGGAAACGTAATAGTTCACTGGCATTATTATCGGGTGGTGAAAAGGCATTAACAGCATTGGCTTTGGTCTTTGCAATCTTCCGCCTAAATCCAGCACCATTTTGTGTACTGGATGAGGTTGATGCACCGCTAGATGATGCCAATGTACAGCGGTTTTGTAATTTGGTAAAAGAGCTTTCTGAACAGGTGCAATTCATTTACATTACACATAATAAACTTGCAATGACGATGGCGACCGATTTATTAGGGGTAACCATGCCAGAACCTGGTACCTCAAAACTGGTCACTGTTAATTTGGAACAAGCAAAAGAATATGGGTTAGTCACGGAGTCATAGTATGGAAGTTACCACCATCGTGGGCATAGTCGCCGCCATTATTATCATGATTGTCGGTTTAAGAATGGTTCTAAGAAAACCTGCTCCGACCGAACCCTCATTAGACAGCGAATTGTATATCGATCCAGAGAGCAATAAGCCAATTATTCCACGTCATGTACGTGATCAATTGCCCGCAGAAACCGTGCTAGATAATGAGCGTAAAGAACCAGCGCTACAGGAAATTCCTGAAGTTCTGGATGATAAAGTGACACAACCTTTGACTTCGCCTGAATTGAATACGGACAAGCTGGATAAAGATCTGGATGCTGTCGAGATTGAACGCGTAGAGATCAACACGCCTGTTGAACGTATTCATGAAGAGGCATCAGCTAAAGTAAACACTGTGGCTGAAACGATGACAACACAGCATTTTGATACCGCAAAAGTAGAAAGTGTGACAACACTTGAAAGCGAAACTGAAACAGAAAACCTTAAAAAAGTCGATGAATTTCAACTTAATCCAGAGATTGAAGCAGCAACTATTGCTGAGTTTGATGGGGAAAGCAGTTTGCTGGATGTGCATTTGCATGAACAACAGCGTTTTGATGATGAAAGTGCTTTGGCAACTGCACAGGAAATTGTGGCTTTAAATGTCTTCCCAAATCCGCGTCGTGCTTTATCTGGCGATAAAACCTTAAAAGTGTTACTCAAATATGGTCTGCGTTTTGGAGAAATGGCCTGTTTCCATCGTTATGAAAAAACGGACGAGCCAAGTCCATTGATGTTTTCCGTATTGCGTATGACTGATAATGGCCCTGCGGGATTTGATCTTGAAGCGTTATCAAGCGAACAAGTACAAGGTTTGGCATTTTTCCTTGCATTACCGCATCAGGATGCTTTAAAAGGTTTCGATATGATGACCAGTATTGCAGGACTCATTGCACGTGAAGTGGATGGTAAAGTCTATGATGAAAATAATCTGGAATTTACTCCACAATTGAAAGAACATTGGCGCCATCACGTGATTGACTATCGTTCAACACAGGAAACAGCTTAACTACTTTTTAGTGCTTTTATTTATTGCGATGTATGAAGATCGCAACTCAGGGCGGATTTTCCGCCCTTTTACATGGTGAATTTTTATGGTGAATAATAGTGATGTCATTGCGCAAATGCGGCAATTGATTCAACTGATTGCAAAACATAATCATGCGTATTATGTCATGGATCAACCATCGATTAGTGACAATGAATATGATCAGCTATTTCATCAGTTAAAAGCTCTGGAGCAGCAATATCCTGAGCTATTACAACCCGACACCCCAACCAACAAAGTTGGTGGTCAGGCACTGAGTAAATTTGAAAACGTGACCCATGCCGTGCCGATGCTGTCTTTAGGCAATGTTTTTAATCAGGAAGAACTGTTTGCTTTTGCCCGTAGAATTGAAGAACGATTACCGAATCAACAAGTAGAATACGATGTTGAGCTTAAACTAGATGGTTTAGCAATTTCACTGTGGTATGAAAATGGTGTTTTAGTTCGTGGAGTCACGCGTGGGGATGGAGAAACGGGCGAGGACATCAGTCAAAATGTCAAAACCATTCGCAATTTACCAAAATACTTGAGCCACAATCCAGTTGAAATTCCTCAGTTACTGGAAGTTCGTGGGGAAGTGTTAATGCCAAAACAGGGGTTCGAGCGTTTAAATGCTGCAAATGAAGCGAAAGGTGAAAAAACTTTTGCTAATCCACGTAATGCCGCAGCGGGGAGTTTAAGACAACTTGATCCAAATATTGCTGCATCACGCCCTTTGGCTTTTTATGCTTATGGAATCGCACAATGTGAGCCACATCATGGCCTCACAAGTATGCATGAAAGCCTGAATTGGTTGACTCAATTGGGTTTTGAAATTGCGGAACGTCAATTTTTATGTTCATCAATTGAAGAAGTTCAACAGCGTTATGAGCAAATCCAACAGGAACGCCCAAATTTAACTGTTGAAATTGATGGCATGGTCATCAAGGTTGATGATCTAAAACAACAGCAACAACTAGGCTTTTTAAGCCGTGAACCACGCTGGGCGACCGCTTATAAATTTCCTGCTGAAATTGCCCTGACTACGGTAGAAAACATTGACTGGCAAGTGGGGCGAACAGGAACATTGACTCCTGTAGCGCGTTTACAGCCTGTGTTGGTGGGTGGTGTTACCGTTTCTAATGTGACTTTGCATAATATCGGTGAAATTCACCGCTTAGATGTACGAATTGGTGATCGCGTCAGTGTGTATCGTAGTGGCGACGTGATTCCAAAAGTTGAAAAAGTCTGGCCTGAGTTTCGCCCAGTCGAAGCTGAAATTATCCAGTTACCAGAAAACTGTCCAGTTTGCTCATCACCTGTAGTCATGCCTGAAGGTGAGGCGCTGGCACGTTGTTCTGGGGGATTATATTGCGCTGCTCAACGTATCGAAGCGATTCGTCACTTTGTATCACGTAAGGCGATGGACATTGAAGGTTTGGGGGATCGCTGGGTAGAGTCTCTATTGCATCTGGATCTACTCAAGGACGTGGCAGATATTTACCATTTACATGAACATCGTGACACCTTGCTCGGCATTGAGAAGATGGGAGAAAAATCCGTTCAAAATTTGATGGATGCGATTGAAGCAAGTAAAAAAACCACTCTCGCACGTTTTATCTATGCCCTTGGAATTCGTGGCGTGGGAGAAACTACAGCCCGAATGCTCGCCAATACTTTTCAGACTTTTGAGGCGTTGAAAAATGCTGATGTTGAATCGTTGAAAAAGACGCCCGATGTGGGTGAAATTACTGCCGAATGGATTTTTGATTTCTTTTTAGCACCCCATAATATTGAAGTGCTTGATCGTCTGTTAGCTGCTGGTATTCATTGGGATGCACCTATAGCGCCGACTCGTCAGCCTTTAAATGGCGAAAGTTGGGTGGTGACAGGTACACTCAGTACGATGGGGCGTGACGAAGCGACACAGCGTTTACAGGCGTTGGGCGCTCGTGTCAGTGGTAGTGTTTCGAGTAAGACGAAATGCGTCGTTGCTGGAGAGAAAGCGGGAAGCAAACTCGATAAGGCAGCAAAACTTGAGATTCGTGTAATGAATGAACAAGAGTTTCTTGAATTTTTAGCACAGTACCAAAGTTGATTGCTTTTTATGACGTTCATCTGAGTTCAGATGAACGTCAGCCCTAATGTCTAACCGCGTTTTTTAATCACACCATCATCCAGCAATTGTTGGAAATGATCACAAACACTTTCACGAATATCCCGGTAACGAATGCCAAGATCTTCCTGACTACGTGTCGCATTAAAGTAAATTGGATAGCCCATATTGAGTTTTACAAATTCACGTGTATATCCCAATAATGGAGAAATCAGGGAAAAAGCTGCTTTTGGAACACTAAAGTGTGGAAATGGATAACGATAACCAAAACGTTTGGTCAGCGCCTGACCCATTTCAAGAAGACTTAAGCTACCGCCAGAAATGATATACCGTCCATTGGCATTCGGCGATAAAGCAGCTGCAACATGGGCATCGGCGACATCGCGAACATCCACAATTCCATTCCACATCGGAGGTACACCAAACAGAGTCACACCATTGGCAAATTGTTGCAATAGCTCAATACTACCTGATTGGCTGGAGGCGGTGAGTGATGGTCCCATAACTAACGCAGGATTAATACAGACCAATGACCAACGATCTTGCTGCTTTGCCATTTCCCATGCTTTGCGTTCAGCTGCAACTTTTGAATAAGAATAAGGTTGATGCGTTTCATTACTGGTGGTGTTCCAGCAACTTTCGTCAAACTCATTGTTTGGTGTATCTTCAATTTCAATCGCGTCCCCATAAGTCGCTGCAATACTAGAAGTGACCACAACACGTGTAACAGAAGTTGTTCGGTTAACTGCCTCAAGGACATTCATCGTGCCGTTTACTGCGGGTTCAATAATATCTTTTACTGCATCTTTATAATTGGTAATCACAAAAGGAGAGGCTGTATGAATTACAATTTCACAGCCCTGCATGGCTTGATCAAAAGCATGAGGTGTTAATAAGTCTGCTTTAAAGAAATAAATCTGGCCTGAGGATTTTTCTGCAATCTCGGTGAGATGTTTGAGTTTTTCTGTTTTGGATGGGTCACGAACTGTGGCATGTACGATATGCCCTTGCATGAGTAAGCGTTCAATAATCCAGCCAGCCACATAACCTGTGGCACCTGTGACCAAAATGGGTGTGTTCTTATTCATATTTCCGCCTATTGATATTTTAACTGACTTTTATTTAACGAAATTTTCGTGAAGATACAATCATGGCAGCATATATTTTCACGAAAATAAATGAAACAAGAAGCATTGTCTTTAGTTACAAATTTTAAAAAGTATAAATTTGTGATTGATTTGTCTTTTATTGAAAGGATGAAATATTGCAAGTTTCTATTTTTTCACAATAAATTTTTCCAATTAAAACTGTAAATGCGTATGTTTCTCATTTTAATTTTATAAAAATCATAAACTTACACTATTTTTGCTTTGCAATCATTTTTAAACTTGACCATAATAAAGCCATTCAAGAGGAGAATTACAAATGCGCGGCAATCCAGAAGTCATAGACTATTTAAATATGTTGATCGGTGGCGAACTGGCTGCCCGTGATCAATACCTGATTCATTCACGTATGTATGAAGATTGGGGCTTGAGTAAAATTTACGAACGTATCGATCATGAGATGCAGGAAGAAGCTGCTCATGCTGATGCAATTATTCGCCGTGTCTTATTTCTTGAAGGTACGCCGAATATGGATCGTGATGATATTGTTACGGGTGAAGATGTCGTATCTTGCTTAAAAGCAGATTTGGCACTTGAATACCATGTTCGTCAGAAGCTTGCAGACGGCGTGAAACTATGTGAAGAAAAGGGTGATTATGTCAGCCGTGATATGCTTCGCACGCAAATGTCTGATACAGAAGAAGATCATACTTACTGGCTAGAAAAGCAGTTGCGTTTAATTGAATTGATGGGCTTACAAAACTATATTCAATCTCAGATGTAAAATTGAGAATAAAAAAACTCAGCAGAAGCTGAGTTTTTTATTTTTATCATTTTTTCTGTTGTAAGCGTTTCACATCTTTTAGAACCTCATCGGCATGATTCTGAGTGTCGACACTACTATAGTGATAAACCACCGTGCCTTTTGGATCAATTAAAAAACTTTCTCTTTTGGCGATTTTTATAAGACCTAAATTTCGAACAATACCAAATTTTTCAGCCAATTGGTGATCACTGTCGGCCAAAATAGGAAAGGGAAGCCCTAGTTTTTCCGAGAACTTTTTATGTGAGGCGACATCGTCAAGACTGACGCCCATGACCACTGCATTAGATTGAGTAAATTGAGGAGCAAGCGCTTTAAAGCGATTTGCTTCCTGCGTACAACCCGGTGAATCATCTTTCGGATAAAAATACAGAACTAGCCATTTTCCTTGAAAGTCCTTTAATTGATGCCATTTTCCATTTTGATCCTGTAATCGAAAATCAGGCGCGGTCTGACCGACCCATTGTTTTTGATCCGTACTGGATGTTGAAAATACATTTTTTTCAGCATGAGCGAGATGACTAACTCCAATTGCTAAACTGAGGCTAAGCACACTCATCTTTAATATTGTTATTGTACGCATCATTTTCATCTTTATTTAAAAGCCCGTTTGTAAAAGACTACGTTGCAGTTTAACAAAATCGACTCCGAAATGTGCTAACAAATACTTTTGCTTTTGTGAGAGGTTGTGTTCATATGAGGTGAACGAAAACAAATCAAGTGAGCAACGCATAATATGGATATCGGTTTGGCGCTGATTAAATTAAAACCTGATACATGGCCAAAGGTTAAAGAATGGCAACAGAGGCTTCAAGAACATAAAGAGCAAGCCATACAAACGCTGCAAGCCGAAGGCGTTATGATTGAATCATGGTTTTATACACAGCTTGAAGGGCAGGATTATTTAATCGCTTATATGCGAGCAATTGACTTAATTAAAGCCCAACAGATTGCTAAGAGTAGTCCTTTTGAAATTGATCTGATTCATCAGCAAGTTAAATGTGACTGTTGGGAGAACGTGATTCCAGCAACTTTTTTGGTTGATTTGGATAACAATGAGCAGCCATGCAATCAAATCGCTGAGTAAAAATGGTTATACTTTTCTAGATTAAAGATACTGAGCACGACATTGAAACAAAGAATTCTACTGATCACAGGCTGGGGTGGTGGTGAACAGCTATTAAATCCATTGAAACAGTCACTTGAACAACGTGGCTATCAGGTTGAACTGAGCAATATTTTTAATGTGCTAGATGAAGAACAATTAGCGCAATTTGTACAACACGCAGCCCAGTTTGATGTTATTGCGGGTTGGTCACTGGGCGGAGAGCTGGCGATTGTTTTAGCCCATGAAGTCTTTAAACAAACAGGAGAGGCCAAAACTTTAATCACGATGGCGTCTAATCCCTGTTTTGTTGCCACTGATAATTGGAAACATGCAATGTCGGCTGATGATTTTATTCAGTTTAGACAATCATTTAACATAGATCCAGTTGCAACCTTAAAACGTTTTGGGCTGCTTGTAACAAAAGGCGTAACAACAGCCAAATCCGATTTTAATAAAATGCAAAGCTTATTACATGCGCAACCCATGTCGTTATTAAAGCAAGGTTTAGATATGTTGGAACAACTAAATCTGGTTAATATCTTAAAAAACTATACAGGTTATCAGTTGCATTTGTTTGCTGAGCATGATGCATTAGTTCCATACCAAGTTAGCTATGATATGCAAAAAATAGCAGCAAAATTTATTCAGGTTGTAGAACTAAAAAACACTGCTCACAGTTTTCCTTTTGTTCAAGTTGAACTCACTTGTCAGGAACTGATTCATTTTATGGAATCGTCAGTTTAAGCTTTAAACGAAATGGTGTTTATCGCAATTTATTTTCAAAGTCTGCAGGTTTACCATGTAGTACCGTGTAAAAAAAGCAAGTCAATGGAGTAAAGGGATGAGTGATCAATTTGATTTGGAGCATATCTGGCATCCTTATACCTCAATGCTTAATCCCTTACCTACTTTTAAAGTGCAACGTGCCTATGGCGCGACTATTGAACTTGAGGATGGACGTCAGTTAATTGATGGAATGTCTTCATGGTGGTGCGCGATTCATGGCTATAACCATCCTGGTTTAAATCAGGCAGTGACGCATCAACTTGAAAAAATGGCGCATATCATGTTTGGTGGTTTGACTCATGATCCAGCGATTGAACTAGCTAAATTATTACTCAAAATTACACCGCCGTGTCTGGACAAAATTTTTTACGCAGATTCAGGTTCTGTCGCCGTTGAAGTTGCCCTAAAAATGGCAATTCAATATTGGTCTTCAAGGGCGGGATCTTCAGAAGTAGAGTCTTCAAAATCTGGAGCAAAACAGGTTCAAGTTGCAAAGACCAACTTTATCACTACGCGTTCGGGTTATCATGGCGACACATGGAATGCTATGTCAGTCTGCGATCCAGTGACAGGCATGCATCAGATATTTGGCGAAAGTTTGGCAAAGCGCTTTTTTGTATCAGCACCACAAAGTTGCTTTGAGGGAGAATGGAATCCTGCTGAAATGGATGAAGTTGAGCAAATGCTTAAGCAACATCATCATGAATTAGCTGCATTTATTATTGAACCAATTGTGCAGGGTGCAGGTGGAATGCGCTTTTATCACCCTGAATATTTAAAGCAGTTACGCAAGTTGTGCGACAAATATCAGTTGTTGCTCATTTTTGATGAAATTGCTACAGGTTTTGGTCGTACCGGAAAACTCTTTGCTTGGGAACATGCGCAGGTAGAGCCAGATATAATGTGTATAGGCAAGGGGTTAACGGGGGGATATATGACCTTATCTGCCACACTCACGACCAAACACGTTGCAGAAACCATTAGTCGTGGCGAAGCTGGTGTATTTATGCATGGTCCAACGTTTATGGCAAATCCTTTGGCTTGTGCCGTTGCACTGCGAAGTACACAGCTTTTAGTGGAACAGGATTGGAAAGCTAATATTCAGCGTATTTCGGAGCAGTTACAACAATTACAAATATTGTCAGAGTTAGAATATGTAGCAGATATTCGTATTTTAGGTGCGATTGGTGTAGTCGAACTCAAGCTCAATGTGGATATGAAAACTTTACAACAACAATTCGTTGAACGCGGTATCTGGGTGCGTCCTTTTGGTAAGTTGGTATATGTGATGCCACCTTATATCATCTCCGAAGCTGAGTTAAATTTTCTTTTGGAGCAACTTATCGAGGTTGTACAACAGATGTATGCTGAGGTGGCGCATGGCATTGCTTGATCATTATCAACAACAACTCGACCAATTAAAACAAACGGGAAATTTACGTCAGTTCAATGCTAATCAGCAGCACGGAGCTTATATCGAAATTGCTGGGCGGAGAATGTTAAATCTTTCTTCCAATGATTATCTGGGTTTGGCCTCACACATTCAACTGCGTGAAGAGTTTCTGGATCAGCAACCGATTCAGCGTTGTTATTTTAGCTCATCTTCATCTCGCTTACTGACAGGTAATTTTGCGGAATATGAGCAGTTTGAAGCCAATCTTAGTCGGGCCTTTTTAGGTCGTGCAGCCTTATTATTTAATAGTGGCTATCATATGAATATTGGGATTTTGCCAGCTTTAAGTGACAATAAGACCCTGATTTTGGCGGATAAACTGGTCCATGCCAGCATGATCGATGGAATTCGTTTATCATCTGCCAAATATGTGCGTTATCGTCATAATGATTTACTTCATTTAACTCAATTGATTGAAAAATATCATGATGATGCCGAAGTTGAACGAATTATTGTGGTGACTGAAAGTATTTTTAGTATGGACGGTGATGAAACTGATTTGGCTGCATTAGTTCGCATTAAACAACGTTTTGCTAAAGTCATGCTTTATGTGGATGAAGCGCATGCGATTGGTGTTCGCGGCGAACAAGGTTTGGGCTGCGCTGAACAATATAAAGTAATTGCTGATATTGATTTACTGGTTGGCACGTTTGGTAAAGCCTGCGCCTCAATCGGTGGCTATTTAATTTGCGATCCGATTATTCGCAGTTATTTAATTAACACAATGCGCCCATTGATTTTTAGTACAGCTTTGCCACCGATTAATGTTGCATGGTCTGATTTTATTCTTAAAAAAGTTATGGCGGCAAATAGTGAACGCTTACATTTGCACAAAATTAGTGAATATTTACAAACTGAGATTGTGGCCAAAGGCTATAGTAGCCCATCGACAAGTCATATTGTGCCCATTCTCATTGGGCCAAGTCAAAAAGCTGTGGAAAAGTCAAAAAATGTACAGCAGCATGGTTTTTATGCAATGCCCGTTCGTCCTCCAACTGTTCCACAACATAGCGCACGCTTGAGAATTTCATTAACATCACTGATTCAGCCCGATGATCTGCAACGATTGGTAGAGTGTTTGTGAATCTAAATAAATCCTTGATTGCTCAGCGTTTTGCCAAAGCAGGCCAAAGCTATACTGAACAAGCGGTTATACAGAAGAAAATCTGTCAGCATTTATGTCAATTAATGCAGGCATCTTGTCCAAAACATTTGCCTGATATTTTAGAAATTGGTTGCGGATCTGGAAATTTAACGCAACAAGTGGCTGCCAATTTTCAGGTGGAACAATGGCATTTAAATGACCTGTATCCCCAAGTACAACCCCATTTTCAAAGTGATTTGCCAATTCAATGGATGATTGGGGACATTGAAACCCTGACTTTACCTCAGCATTTAGATGCGATTGTATCGAGTTCGGCAGTGCAATGGATGACTGATCTGTCTGTGTTATTGGCACGTTGTCATGCCGCATTAAAAAAGCAGGGTTGGTTATGTTTTTCAACTTTTGGTCCTGATAATTTTACCGAGATCAAACAGCTTACAGGGCAAGGTTTGCAATATTGGTCTATAGATGACTGGCGGCAACAGCTTGAACAATTAAACTTTGAGATTGTTGAACTAAGTCAGCAATATTTTTATATGCAATTTGAGACGCCGAAAGCCGTATTAAAACATATTAAAGCCACCGGTGTGACGGGAACATCCGTACAACAGCAACGATGGACAAAACAATCATTAACCGAATTTTATCATCGTTATCAACAGTTCCAGTTGGAAAATGGTTTGTATACCTTAACCTATCATCCTGTTTATTGTATCGCACGGAGAAAAGCATGAGCGCTTCAGTTTATTTTGTTAGTGGGATTGATACAGGGATTGGGAAAACCTATGCCACAGGCTATTTAGCGAAACTTTGGAATGCGCAGGGACAATCTACTATTACTCAAAAGTTAATACAGACTGGCAATGTTGAAATCTCCGAAGATATTGAAAAACACCGTGAAATTATGGGAACAGGCTGGTTATCGGAAGATCATGATAAGTTGACCATGCCTGAGATTTTTAGCTATCCAGCTTCTCCACATTTGGCGACGCAACTTGATGGTCGAGAAATTGATTTTGATAAGATTGAGCAGGCGACTGAAGCCCTTAAGCAACGCTTTGATGTTGTGCTATTAGAAGGTGCAGGGGGGCTAATGGTTCCCTTAACCACAGAACTACTGACGATAGATTATATTAACCAAAAACATTTGCCTGTAATTTTGGTAAGTTCGGGACGTTTGGGAAGTATTAATCATACTTTATTGAGTCTGGAAGCCCTGAAACAGCGCGAGGTGTCACTTTTTGCTTTAGCTTATAATCTCAATGATGAATCACAGGATGAAATCATTTCAAAAGATACGGCACAATATTTAAAGAACTATCTCAAACAGCATTTTCCTGAAGCGAAGTGGATAGACATCCCTAAAATGTAAAAGGTAAAAATAAAAGAGCCCATAGATGGGCTCTTTTATTTTTACGTTATCTAACGACTGAGGACTTAAAACTTTTTAAAGGTTTTATTTTGACTAAAGCTTTTACGTTGGCCAAATGGTTTAGGTGAATTTTCGGTTTGATCATCTGTATCACGTTTTTGTTGACGTAAATAGCCTCCACGACGTGCAGCCAGTGGTTTTTCCACCATACGTTCAGTACGGCGTTTTGCCATACCATACAGGCCAGTGCCTTGACGTGGTTTAAGTTCGACCAATTTGGTCAGATTATCAATATCTGCTTTATCCAGTTCCATCCAGCGACCAGTACGCAATTCACGTGGTAAAATCACAGTGCCATAACGAGTACGCAATAAGCGGCTGACTTTTAAGCCTTGTGATTCAAATAAACGACGTACTTCACGGTTACGTCCCTCTTTGACTACAACTTGATACCAGCGGTTAATCCCATCACCACCCAGCTCCGAGAATGACTCAAACTTGGCTGGTCCATCATCTAGAACCACACCATTTACTAAAGTCTGGCGGATTTGAGGGGTAACTTCACCCATGACACGAACAGCATATTCACGTTCAACTTCGTTGGAAGGATGCATTAAACGGTTGGCAAGTTCACCATCATTGGTAAAAAGTAATAAACCTGTACTGTTAATATCCAGACGACCCACCATGACCCAGCGATCATTAGCAATTTGTGGCAGATGCTCGAATACCGTTGGACGTTGCTCTGGATCATTGCGGGAACAGATTTCACCTTCAGGTTTATAATAAATCAATACACGACGACGAATTTCATCTTCGACCTGAAATTGAACTTTACGACCATCAATACGCAATTCATCACCTGGTTCGATTCGTTCGCCTACTTGCGCAATCTGACCATTGACACTGACGCGACCTGCGGCAATAACCTCTTCCATATATCGACGTGAACCGAGACCGATTCGCGCTAATACTTTTTGCAACTTTTCACTCATGACAGCACAACCTTAGAAATAATTGTCAACAGTTCACCTATTCAAGACTTGGCTGCATTTGCATCCAATGTCATGAAAGCTTCCTTGGCATCCTGTAGGGGAGGCAATTGACCTAAAGATGCTAGGCCAAAAGCGTTCAAAAATTGGGGCGTTGTAATTAACAACGCAGGTCTTCCGGGTAAATCTCTAAATCCCGATTCTTTAATCCAGTTCCAGTCAAATAATGTACGCAAAATTTGACTATTATTCGAAACACCACGAATCTGTTCAATATCGGCACGGGTAACTGGCTGATGATAAGCAATCACGGCAATGGTTTCGAGCAGTGAGGGCGAGAGCTTAGTCGGACGTTCGGGCCAGACTTGGGTGATTATATTACGATATTTTGATCGAACCTGAAACCGAAACCCTTGAGCAGTTTCAATGAGTTCAATTGAACGCCCATGTTGTAATACCGCAAGTTGTTGTAAAAACTGGCGTAATTGGGGTTTATTATATTGATCCTGAAACGCTTCTTTTAATCTGGCAAGCGAAACTGGAGTATCACTAGCAAACAAAATGGCCTCAATTTGTAATAATACATCATGATGCATGTCTTCGGGTGACATTATTGATTGCTGTTCGAGACTCATACATGCGCTCCCTGAATGGAAAGCTGAGTTTCAATACCTGTACTGATGATTCTAATCTTTTGTTGGCGGGTTAGTTCTAGAACAGCCATGAATGTGACCACCATTCCCATACGACCCTGCATTGGATTTAATAATTCATCAAATACCAGCACATATCCAGATTCAATTTTTTCCTGAATAAAAGCGATACGCTCTTCCAGCAACACTGCTTCTTGTTTAACTGTATGCATCACTGGTTCGGGTCGATTAAATACGCAAAAAAGAGCATCGCGTAAGCTTTCAACATCATACCCCTCATAAACCGGTGCTGTATGGCCTAAACCGACATTGGGAATAAAAGTATCCCGATCCAGTACAGGGAATTGTCCTAAACGCTCTGCAGCTTGTTTGATACGTAAGTAAGTTTCCAGACGGTCAATTAACGCCTGCTTAGGATCTTTTTCCAATGTGATCGATGCGGGTTTAGGAAGAAGCAAACGCGATTTGAGATCAGCCAGCAATGCGGCCATTACCATATAGTCCGCAGTGAGCTCAATATTGAGAGATTTCATCGCATCCATATAGGATAGATATTGGGTTGCAATAGGGGCAATATCCAGTTGCAATAAATCAAAACCGTTTTTTTGAATGAGATAAATCAGAAAGTCGAGTGGTCCCTCGAAATGTTCAAGTAAAATTTCAAAAGCAGCAGGGGGGATGTATAAATCTTCGGGGATGACTTCTTGCCATTCGTCTAATACACGAATTTGCGTCAAAACTTCCGAGGAGTTATTCAAAGCTTGATTCATTACAGTTATAGGCCACGCGAATTTTCAAAAGCATGAATTACTTTAGGCATATTGAACACAAACGCCATAAAGAGGGAGGAGATCAGAATGTATTTTATTCTAATAGAAATTCAGAGTTTAATAAATTGTTAAACGCATCAAAACCGTAAAAAAATAAGCACTATTTTATGTCTAAATAGACCGTGTTTTATGTGATAGTGTTATTTTACTAAAAAATATCAGCTTATTAATATTGATTATTCAGGGTAAAGTAAAAATGAAAGATTATTTAAAATCCGAGTTCAATGCTTTTCAGCAACCTGTTGGCACCCCGATTAGACAATTATTACCGGTAACATATCGCCATGAGCGATTAATAGGGCAGTTTGTTGAACTAATTCCTATTAACGATGACCGCCCTAATGATCTGGAATTGGAACAGCTTTGGCAAACGCTAAACACTGAACCAGATGCACGTTGCTGGACATATCTACCCTATGAAGGTTTTAGTAATCGTAATGAACTAAAATATGCGCTGCAAACGGTATTTGGTTTTCATCCTTCTTACCATTATTTGATTAAAATGAATGGTGAAGTCGTCGGTTGGATTGCATTGCTAAATCCGCGTTTGACACATGCAGTGATTGAAGTCGGGAATGTTTATTTTTCGCATCGTTTAAAGCGTACGGTTGCGGCGACAGAAGCTGTATTTTTATTGCTTAAAAAATGCTTTGAGCAGAATTTTCGACGAATCGAATGGAAGTGTGATGATTTTAATGAACCCTCCAAACGCGCTGCATTACGTTTCGGTTTTTACTTTGAAGGATTATTCAGACAAGATAGAGTCACAAAAGGGCGTAATCGTAATACGGCCTGGTTTTCAATTATTGATGAAGAATGGCCAGAGTTGAAAGCTGTTTATGAAGCGTGGTTAAGTCCAGATAACTTTGATCCGCAGGGGAATCAAAAACAGCGTCTAATCCATTCGCGATTACTTTAATTTTAATAATTTATGAGGGATTATAGGTTAGATTTCATCAAGGACGTATTCAATCACACGCTGGTATTGATCTCTATAGCACACGTTCTGGTGTTGTGAATCTTCTAGCATTTCTTTTGCGGTGGATATATCTAAAAAATACTGAAAATTTAAATGATGTTCATTCATCTGGATTAAGTTTTGATTCGATGCTTTAAGGACTTTGGCTTCAGATTCCAAAGTCCATGGTTGAGCAACATAGATTATTTCATCATCTTGATAGAGGCTAATATTCAGTAAAATCTGAAATAAATCCATTGTTCATGGGTCCTTACTTATTCAAATGCAGTTACATCTCCCGCCCCTTGGCGAATAACTTCAGGATGGTCTCCTGATAAATCTACAATGCTGGTAGTCGTAAGTGTACCGAACCCACCATCGATAAACACATCAATACGTTTAGCCAATTGATTTTCAATGTCGTAAGGATCATCGAGTGGATCTTCCTGACCCGGTAAAATCAAGGTGCTGGTCAAAATCGGTTCACCAAGCTCTTGTAATAATGCCTGACAGATGGGATTGGTGGGAATACGCAATCCAATCGTTTTCTTTTTGGGATGCATCAAACGTTTTGGAACTTCGCTAGTGGCGGGCAAAATATAAGTGGTAATTGAGGGGGTGTTTGCTTTAAGCAGACGATACATCGCATTATCGACTTTAGCATAAGTTGCAATATCTGATAAATCACAACACATAATCGCGTATTGATGTTTTGGGCCAAGGCCACGAATTTGAGCAATTCGTTCCATGGCGGATTTATTGCCAATTTGACAGCCAATTGCATAAGCTGCATCAGTTGGATAGACCACCACATCACCTGCGCGAATACGTTCAACTGCCTGATTAATCAATCTAGCTTGTGGATTTTCTGGATGAATATGCAAATGCAACATGTCTGGATCCTCCTGAATAAAATGTTATTGTTGTAAAGTGACACTTTTATTCAATTACATCGTCTATTTAATCACATTGAATAGCTTTAATAGGTGACTACAAGTTGAGGTTATGTAATTGAATGCAGATTTAATCTAATAGAGCGCGGCTAAATTCATCGGCCTGTAATGTTTTTCCATGGCGCGTGCATAAACAAATACATTCAATAAAATAAGCTGCATCACGTGGGAGTTTGGTTTCACCTGAAAAAAAAGAGTGTACCTGAGCAAAAACATGATCTTTAAATCGCATTCCATCTCCGCCATCACCCGTTAGGTTATCTAAAGATACACGAAATTTCCGGCCAAAAGCGGTTGAAAATAACCATTCAATGGCTTGGGGTTTAACTTCAACCTGTTCAAAAAGTTGTTGCTGTTCAAGCGTTCTCCCATCTGGCGCATACCAATACCCCAAATCAGGTAATAAACGCCTTTTCGCTCCAGCAATCGTCCAATGGCTAATTTCGTGCAATGCACTATTAAAAAAACCATGGGCAAACTGGATTTTGGCTGGCGCTTGATTTTGGGCAGGGAAATATTCTGGTTCAAAATCTCCTCTGATCAAAGTCACATTTTGATGGGAAAACCAGTGATTAAAGTGTAAAATAAGCCAATCAACCTGTTCATGTTCTGTTTGTAGGCTTTGCCACGGTGAGAGTTGCACTGTATTAGACGACAGGGCAGACTGATGGGTTGAATGGGTGCTAACAAGTGATGAAGTTGTTACTTCAGGTTGCGGCTGCAACAGATGCATTGCTGTGTTACCATGAGTTCTGTCTAAATTAGTACAAAATTGTATCTTAATCTTTGACAGAGTACCGATGAATTTGTAGAATTGCCGCCTTAATTATGTCAGCAAATACCTTTCCGGCACAGATTGAGCCGTTTAAATGGGCTGAACAAGGCTTTACATGGTCAGGAACACTGCCATTGTCTCGCTTTGCTCGTATTGCTCGTGAAGCTGTTGGATCAATTGATGATCAATTGATCTCTATAGACTGTAAGCTATCAATGGATGCGTATCATCGCGTTGTATGGCTGAATGGTCATGTTGAAACAAAAGTCCCATTGGAATGTCAGCGTTGTCTGGAACCTGTGGAGATTTCTCTTGTTTCAGATTTCCATTTAGCATTGATCGATGATGAGTCACTGATAGAGCGCTTGGATGAGGATGCTGATTTCATCGTCTTGGGCGAAAGTGAATCTTCAACAAAGGGTGATTTTGCCACTCCTGCCACTGTTGATTTGCTTTCTCTAATAGAAGATGAATTGTTATTGTTGATGCCTTTGTCTCCTAAGCATGTGTCTTGTGAGCATAAACATCAACCAGCCGTTCAGGACGTTGTTGAAGAAAAACGTGATAATCCGTTTGACGTATTAGCAAGTTTGAAAGGCAAACTTAATTCATAACACAATTTGTGTTATTATGTTGAGTTAAGACAACTGAATTTGTTCTGATCCATTTTTTCGATCTTTGTAAGGAGCCATCATGGCCGTTCAGCAAAACCGTAAAAGTCGCTCTCGCCGTGACATGCGCCGTTCACATGACGCTTTAACCGAGAATGCATTAACTGTAGACCAAACTACGGGTGAAACTCACCGTCGTCACCACGTGACTAAAGATGGTTTTTACCGTGGTCGTCAATTATTCGCTAAAGCAGCTGATGCTGAGTAATTTAGTGAATTTGCATTAAAGCGTGATGCTTAAGTGTAGAAAAAATGGGAGCGAAAGCTCCCTTTTTTTGTTGCTTTTCGCAATTATCAAGCGATTCAATAAATGTTAAATTTCCGCCTCGTAAACCAGCTAAGACGAAATAAAGGATTTTTATATGTCTGCTAAACGACTCGAGCAAGTGGCTCAAGCAACTAAAACTGCATTTTTGTTCCCAGGCCAAGGGTCACAAAAAGTCGGCATGCTCGCTGAACTTGCTGAGCAGTTTAGTGGTGTGCAGGATACCTTTGCTGAAGCTTCAGAAGCGCTGGGTTTTGACTTATGGGATATTGCGCAAAGTGGTGAAGGTTTAGATCAAACTGAAAATACTCAGCCTGTCTTGCTTACTGCAAGTATTGCATTATGGCGTGTCTGGTTGGATTTGGGCGGTATTGCTCCAAAATATTTGGCAGGACATTCACTTGGTGAATATAGTGCATTAGTTGCAGCACAGGCATTGAGCCTTAGTGATGCGGTAAAACTTGTGAATTTACGCGGTAAATTGATGCAAAGTGCTGTTCCGCAAGGACAAGGTGCAATGGCTGCAATTTTAGGTTTGCCAGACGAAAAAGTTGTTGAGTTATGCCAAAACGTATCTGCATCTGGGCAGGGTTCTGTGGAAGCCGCGAATTACAATGCGCAAGGTCAGGTTGTAATCGCAGGTTCTTCAGTGTTGGTGAATGAGGTGATGACTCTTGCTAAAGAGCAATCAGGTAAAGCTATTGCCTTGCCTGTATCTGTACCGTCACATTGTTCATTGATGAAACCTGCTGCTGAACAATTCGCAGCAGCATTGGAACAAACTGCCATTGAGCTACCACATATACCTGTAATACAAAATGTCAACGCGGCAATCGCGACCGATGTTACGCAATTACGTCAGGCATTAACGGCTCAATTGTATCAGTCAGTACAATGGACACGCACTATGCAATATCTACAGGATCAAGGGATTCAGTATGTAGTGGAGTGTGGTCCGGGTACAGTTTTAAGTAACTTAGCTAAACGGTTGCCAAATATTGAAAAAGCATTTGCGATCGATACCAAAGGTCGTATGGAAGATGCCCTAAACGCAGTTTTAGTGGCGGAAGGAAAAATTGCATGACACAACAACGTAAAGTTGCTTTGGTGACAGGTGCGAGCCGTGGTATCGGCGCGGCAATTGCACAGCAACTTCTTCAAGACGGTTATTTTGTAGTTGGTACAGCAACCAGCGAATCGGGTGCTCAAAAATTAACAGAGCAGTTTGGTGAGCAGGGCGTTGGTTTGGTGCTAGATGTTCGTCATTTGGAGCAAATTGAGGCGGTTGTTTCCAACATTGAACAGAACTACGGTTCGGTGCTGGTATTGGTCAATAACGCAGGTATTACGCGTGATAATTTGTTACTGCGTATGTCTGAAGATGACTGGGACGACATTTTAAATATTCATTTGAAAGCGGTTTATCGTTTATCGAAACGTGTGCTAAAAGGAATGACCAAAGCCCGTTTTGGACGTATTATCAATGTTAGTTCAGTGGTTGCACATTTTGCTAACCCAGGTCAAGCCAACTACTCAGCAGCTAAAGCGGGAATTGAGGCATTTAGTCGCAGTCTTGCCAAGGAAATGGGGAGTCGCCAGATTACGGTAAATAGTGTTGCACCTGGTTTTATTGCAACTGAAATGACAGATGCACTCAGTGATGATCTTCGTAAAAAAATGAGTGATCAGGTTGCGCTAGGTCGTCTTGGCGAACCACAAGATATCGCAAATGCAGTAAGTTTCCTCGCTTCAGATAAAGCAAGTTACATTACTGGTACGGTATTACATGTAAATGGTGGTTTATACATGGCTTAAGGCTGATGGATAAACTTTTAAAATATTCAATATTCAATTAAACTAACGGCAATTAAAAACGCCACAAGCAATGAGGAGAATTCCTGTGAGCGATATCGAACAACGTGTTAAGCAAGCAGTTGCAGAACAACTCGGTATGAAAGTTGAAGAGATCAAAAACGAAGCATCTTTTATGGATGATTTGGGCGCAGACTCTCTTGATCTTGTTGAACTAGTTATGTCTTTCGAAAATGATTTCGACATCACCATTCCTGATGAAGATTCTAACGAAATCACAACTGTTCAATCAGCAATTGATTACGTAACCAAAAAACTTGGTTAATTGATCAATGTTGATAAAAGCCACCGCAAGGTGGTTTTTTTATGTCTTTATAAAAAGCGGATAAATAAATTACATACCGTTACCTGATTGAAGCGAACTGACACCATAAATTGTTTGTTTTTTGAGTATAACTATAAGGGCTTTAAAATTTATTGCATGATGAAAATAATCATTATAGGAGACAATTATGGGTCTTTTTGATTTTGTAAAAGGCATTGGTAAAAAGAATCAGGCAAAAACAGAAAAACCAGCCGCAACACCTGCTGAGCCTACTGCTCAAGAAATTGCAAATCAGCTTTTAGCGCATATCAAAAGCTTGGGTTTACCTGTTGAAGGTCTAGTCGTAAATTATAATAGTACCAGCGATTTGGCTACTATTCAGGGCAAAGTTAAGAGTCAGGCAGATAAAGAAAAAATTGTACTGGCAGTCGGTAACATTGATCATGTTGCAAAAGTGGATGATCAAATGACGGTTGAAACGCCTGCGCCTGAAAGTAAATTTTATACGGTTAAATCTGGTGATAATTTATCCAAAATTTCAAAAGAATATTATGGTGATCCAAATCAGTACAATAAAATTTTTGAAGCCAATAAACCGCTTTTAAAGAATGCGGATGATATTTATCCAGGTCAGGTATTGCGTATTCCGCAATAAATTTTATGTTTTAAAAAAGGCGCTTATGCGCCTTTTTTTAATTTTTAGAACCGCTTTGGAATCTTTTGCCCATTGGGTACAGGTGTTTCTGCATTTTTTAATACACCAAATAACCATACTTCGGCATGCTGTACCGCAATTTTTAAATCATCACCTAAGGCTAAACGACCTGCAATATAACTGGCCATTGAGCAACCAGAACCATGGTATTCGCCCTCCAGACGAGGGCAAGTGCTTTCAGCAATGAGTTCACCTTGTATGAATAACTGGTTTTTTATAAAATATGGGGTGGCTTCATGACCACCTTTGACTAAAACAGCTTTTGCACCCATTTCAAATAATTTTTGAGTCGCTGCTTCTAAATCATCCAGCCCTGTTAAAGCCCGTAATTCAACTGTATTGGGGGTTAAAATCGTGGCTAGGGGGATGAGTTCGACAAAAGCTTTAACCAGTGTTGCCTGATCACCTAAAGAACCACCACTGTTGGCGACTAGCACAGGATCAAGTACATATTGATAATCTGGATGTTCACGTAAAAATTGGGCAAGTGCTGCAATATTATCGGTAGTTCCAAGCATGCCTGATTTAATGCATTTAATGGGTAGATCTCCAACTACTGCATTGGCTTGAGCAAGCAGCAGTTGTTTTGAAGTGGCTTCAAAGCCAAAGACCTGTTGTGAGTTTTGAACTGTCAGTGCAGTACAGGCGATAGCAGCATGTGCGCCACTTTGCCCAATGGCTTCAATATCGGCTTGTAATCCAGCGCCACCAGAAGGATCGAGACCAGAGAAACAAAGTACGGTTGGGCGCACAGTTATTATCCTTAAAGTGTTCAATTTGAGGTAGTATAGGCAAGTTTGACTAAACTCTCGACCCCATTTTTAATCAGATTTTATTGATTTTAACCTGTTTCTTATTTGAGTGTAATTTGTGAGTGCTGTAAAAAATATTTTGATAGATCTGGATGGAACATTAACCGATCCTAAAGTAGGGATCACTACTTCAGCTCGTTATGGGTTAAATAAAGTAGGCTTTCCTATTGCTGACCATGAGAATATTGATTGGATTATTGGCCCACCTTTGAAGGCTTCACTGGCTAAAATTATGAATGTCGATGTGAGTCATGATTTGGCAGAGCAGGCACTGCTAGGCTATAGAGAGCGCTTTTCAGTCACAGGTTTGTTTGAGAATGAACTTTATCCTTATGTGATTGATACATTGAATAGCCTCAAAAATCAGGGTTATCAATTGTACTTGGCAACAGCAAAGCCACATGTGTATGCCGTGCGTATTTTGGAACATTTTGAGCTGTTGCGGTATTTTACTCATCCTTATGGGAGTGAGTTGAGCGGCGAGCGTACCAATAAAGGCGACTTGATTACATATATACTTGAAAAAGAGCAATTGAATCCCGCTGAGTGTTTAATGGTAGGGGATCGGGAACATGATATTTTAGGTGCCCGTCGGAATGGCATTGAAACCGTTGCGGTTGAGTATGGTTATGGCTCCGAACAGGAACTTAATCTGGCAGCACCGAAGTATAAAATCAAAAGTTTTAATCAGTTGCTGGATATTTTGATTTAAACAAGAGATACCAAACCCGAACAGCAACTCTCCAGCTCTTATTTTATGATGGCTTTATAACAAATCATCAGTGTGATGGAGCACGCATGTTTAAAAAAATAGCTTTAAAAGGTTTGCTGATATCGGGTTTGGTTGCTTGCCACACATTTCCGAGCAATGATTCAACAGATCGAGTGCAGGTGACTAAATCTCTTCAAGGTAAGCAGTGCGAAAGCTCAGGAATTGATATCTCGATGCTCAAGCAGCAATTAGAGATAAAACATATACACGTTTATACTTAATCGATTGGAGATGATGAGCTGATGCGACCTCAGGTGTGTGGTGCGCCCGATGGTAAAATTGGAATCTTTAGCATTCATCAGAAACAATTGGCTCAGGCACAAGCTATAGGCTTTGCACTCTATCAAGCACAATAAGAAAAGATACTGAAATAATCACGATATTTTAGGCAGATCATGACGATATTATATGCTTGACTGAACGAATTTGAAATTTATGCGAAATTATAAAATTGACATCTTAAGAGGTGTTTCTATTTTTTTAGTGTTGCTGCATCACTTTAATATTCCTTATAAATTAAACGATACATGGTTAGGATTTTCAATTTTCGGAGAGCCTTTAAGTCATTTGATTGCTAGAAATGGTAATTATGGTGTGACCATGTTTTTTGTTATTTCAGGCTTTCTTATCACGCAGCATACTCTTCATCGCGATGGGGTCTTATCGAACATTCATATCCGAAATTTCTATATTCGACGTATTGCTCGTATTGTCCCTTGCCTTTTACTTTTGGTGGCGATGGTGACTTTATTGGGTGGCATGGGATTGCAGCCTTTTCTCAATCAAGCACCCAATGCTATTGCAGTGCCTTATGTTGTGACGATCTTGGCTGCATTCACCTTTTGGATGAATATCCTGATTATTGAGTATGGCTGGGTCAATTATGCCTTGGGCGTATTGTGGTCATTGTCGGTTGAAGAGGTGTTTTATTTGGCATTTCCACTGTTATGTTTAGTGTTGACTAAAACGAAAGCTTTTATTTTATTTCTTGTGTTGATTATTGCTTATGCGCCGTATTTTCGAGCATTACATTTTGGCGAAGAAAATGGGGCATATCTTTATCATTATTTTTCTAGTTTTGATGGGATCGCCATAGGTTGTTTAACTGCGTTATTGCTACACAAATTTTCAATGCAGCAGAATGCAGCCAAGTGGATGATACCCTTACTGGTGATCTTGATGGTTGCTTTATATATGTATGCGCCGATTAAAAATGTAAGTACTTGGAGTATTAGTGTTTTTGCAGTATTAACAGCATGTTTAGTATTTTGTTTTTCTCAATATTCGAAATTTCAAACTCTCGCTCTATTTTCTAAAATTTTGGTTTGGATGGGCCAGCGTAGTTATGAAATGTATTTATTCCATCTGATTATTTTAGGATTAATCAAGGTGGTGTATTTTCCCAAAACTACTGCACCCGATCAGAAGATGCTGTTGCTGCTGATTTTTTTGGCTGGAACCTTTGCTCTGAGTTGGGTGATTGAAAAATATTATTCTGCACCTTTAAACCATAAGATTAGAGAAAAGTGGTTAATAAAAAAGCCCCAGATAGACTGAGGCTTAACATGAAACATTTATGTTAAAACTGGGGTTTAACTACCACTAAAATCACCACTGCAAACAAAATCAGTGTCGGCATTTCATTAAAGAAACGCCAGAATTTGTGTGATTTATAGTGAGCATTTGCAATCAGCTTTTTTCGATAATAACCACAAATGAAATGGTAAATTACCAATAGGGCGACTAAACCAACTTTCAGATAAAACCATAATGCTTGGTGATAATGTCGGGTTGCGTCGCCCCAATCCACCAAAAAGTGTGCGGTAATTAAGGTAGCAATCATGGATGGCCACATAATTCCGCGATACAGTTTACGCTCCATGACTTCAAAGCGTTGATGACTAATTGTATCTTCACTCATGGCATGATAGACATACAGGCGCGGCAAGTAGAACAATGCCGCAAACCAGCAGACGACAGCAATAATATGTAATGCTTTTACCCACAGGAAAGCATCAGAAGGTGCATCCATCGATTATCCCTAGTGGGATATTAGGCATCCCACTTCTTGAAAATGAGGCAGGCATTGACGCCGCCAAAACCAAAACTGTTACTCATCACAGTATTCAATTTTGCATCACGTTTTTCAAGTACGATATCAAAACCTTTCGCACCTTCATCAAGTTCGGTCACGTTAATGTTTGGTGCGATAAAGTCATTTTGCATCATAAGAACAGAGTAAATGGCTTCTTGTACACCAGCTGCACCCAAGCTATGACCTGTCATGGATTTAGTTGAACTTACAGCTGGAACCTGGCCTTCACCAAATGCGCGTTCCATGGCTTTAAGCTCAGTAACGTCACCTGCTGGCGTTGATGTACCATGTGTATTGACATAGTCGATTTTCTCAACGCCATGTTGTTTCGCTTCATCCAATGCCATGAGAATACAACGTGTTGCGCCTTCACCGCTTGGTGCAACCATATCGGCACCGTCAGAATTTGCTGCATAGGCTACAACTTCGGCAAGAATGTTTGCGCCACGTGCCTGAGCGTGTTCGAGTGATTCAAGAACCACAAAACCACCACCGCCAGCAATAACAAAACCATCACGATCAGCCGAGTATGGGCGAGATGCAGTTTCAGGAGTGTCATTATATTTTGAACACAATGCGCCCATTGCATCAAACAATAAGCTTTGTGACCAATGATCTTCTTCGCCGCCACCTGCAAGCATTAAATCTTGTTTACCAAGTTGAATCAGGTTAAATGCGTAACCAATAGCATCTGCAGAAGTTGCACAGGCGCTGGTAATAGAATGGGCAACACCTTGTAATTTAAAAGCAACGCCGACGTTTGCAGTAATAGTGTTACTCATATTACGTGGTACAAAGAAAGGACCGATTTTACGTGCACCTTTTTCTTCAAGTAATTCGACCATTTCAACTACTGAATGAGTCGAGTTACCACCGCTACCACCTGCTATTCCGTAGCGAGGGTTACCTGCCAGATCTGCAACTTCAAGACCCGCATGTTTAACTGCATCAACTGCTGCATTATAAGCGTACATAGCACACACGCCCATAAACCGTTTAATTTTGCGATCAATGTGATCAAAGTTTTGTTCCGCAGCTGCACTGACATGGCTTTTAAAATTCAGTTCAGCATAAGATGGGTTAAAACGTGTTCCAGAGATGCCATTTTGAAGTGAATGAGTGACCTCTTCTAAAGAGTTACCGATGCATGAGTTAATTCCCATGCCAGTGATTACAACACGTTTCATCTACAGATCCCTTATATGGTGATAGTTTTGAGTTTAACGAAATTCGACATTTTTGATTGAAGGGAGATTGGAGCCCGAAGAATTGCGTCACTCATGTTTGAGATTGACATCATAATAACAGAAAGAATTTTCAATTCTTATGGCAAATCTTATGCCCATTGTATTAAGACAGAAATGCGTGGCGATCATGGTTATTTGGGACAATGCTTTACCAAAAGAAACAGATTAAAGTTGAGATAAGTCCACACTACACCTAGTATTTATAGCTAAATGCCAGAATCAAAATATAGAGGTACTTGATGACAAATTCTAATAATAATCAATCGCAAAGTTTGCTCGGCACTGCTTTTGGAGTGGCTAAAAAGCTCAGTTGCAGTGGTTTAAGCATATTAGGTCATGTTGCGCCGGGCACTGTTTCTAAGATCAATACTACAGTCAATGAAGCACGTACCATAGAAGGTAATGCACGAGTGAAAAATCCGCTAGAAGTTGAAAAATATCAAAATCCGCAACAACTGATGCGTCAGCATCTACCTAAAGTATCTCAGCAGTTATTAGGTCGTCATTACAACCGCATTTATAGTGTTGCCAGTTTTTTATCTCCAGATATTAATGAAAAAATTTCTGACTATTTATTTACGCGTTTAAATGATTTTACTGAACAGACTAGCTCAACGACAAAAGTACTTGAGGAAGCGGGAGCTAAGAGTCTTGATGAACTTAGTAACAATCCTGATCGTTCGCAACGTATTAGTCAGGCATTAATTGAACAAAATAAAATTTTGGCTGTTGCGCAAGGTGCGGTGAGTGGTGCGACAGGGGTGATTGGCGCAGCTGTAGATGTACCTTTCTCGTTGGCTTTGGCTTTAAGAACGATTTATCAAACAGGTCGGGCGCATGGTTTTGAATTAAGCCAACAACAAGAGCAAGATATTGTTGAGTTTATTTTTAAAGAAGTGGATTTAGGCTTGGTCGCAGAGAAACAAACTTTACTCATGGCGATTAAAAGTTTAAGTAGTATGCTGCAAACGCATGATCTGTCTCAATTTCAGCAGCTATTGGGTTCAACTAATGATGCAGAATTTCTAAAACAATGGCTAGTTGATGATCAGGGACAGTTTAAATATAAATGGTTAAATGGTTTTTCTAAATTTTCGTTGATTGGTAAATTAAGCCCACTTGCAGGTGCGACAGTGAGTGCTGTTTATAGTTGGCGTTTAATTGAGGATGCAGGTCAAAAAGCCCAAGCGATTTTTGGAGGTGCGCGTCATTATTTACTTGAACATCCAAATGCTCGGGTTTCACCATTAAATGCCTATCTGGCATTGGAACAGCAAATTGGACAAGCAAAACCGTCACTCATCAGCCCGAATTCGCAAACTGCCTCTTTGCATATAGATGAGTCGAAAATTAAACAAATTGATGAGTCGAAAATTAAACAAGTTCAGGCAGAAGTGGTCATGCCTACAAATTCAGACGACATAAAAAAAGTAACGGTTAAGCCACGTAAACCGCGTGCCACAAAAAACCAGCAGGATTCAACACAGAAAGTTGAAGAGGGAATTCATTCATTGGCTGAGCAATACGTTGAAGCTCATGAAAAAACCCAACAGCAACCCGCATTGTCCGAAAAAACAGCACCGATAACAGATATTGAAGATAAAGACGCTGATGCCCAAATTGAGTCTACACCAGCCAAACCAAAACGTAAGCGTACGGTGAAGCCTAAAGTTGAATGATTCTGAAGAGTTGTCATTAAAACTTAAACTAATTTTGTTAGGGTGCTGAATAATAAAAAAAGCACTGCAATGCAAGAAATGGTCAACATTTGCGAACACTGCAAATGTTGACCATTTCTATATCTTAGCTTACAATTGTATGCCCTCAAAAAGAGGTGTTTTCTTTTTGAGGTTTTTTATTAACGGGAGAATTGCCATATGGCAACAACAAATCAGTTGATCCGTAAGGGTCGCACAACTTTGGTTGAAAAATCCAAAGTTCCTGCGTTGAAGGCTTGTCCACAACGTCGTGGTGTATGTACACGTGTTTATACCACTACTCCAAAAAAACCTAACTCAGCAATGCGTAAGGTTTGCCGTGTTCGCTTGACTTCTGGTTTTGAAGTTTCTAGCTACATCGGTGGTGAAGGTCATAACCTACAAGAGCACAGTGTTGTTCTTATCCGTGGTGGTCGTGTTAAAGACTTACCAGGTGTACGTTACCATACCGTTCGTGGTTCTTTAGACTGTGCTGGTGTGAAAGATCGTAACCAGTCTCGTTCTAAATACGGTGCGAAACGTCCTAAGAAGTAATTCTTAAGTCGTTTAATGCTGCAATCCTTTAGCGTTTCGCTTGTCCAGATTTCAAATTGAAATTCAAGCGGCGTATAGTAAGGCCAGCGTAGCGTGCATGACACTTGCACAATCTGCTGGATCACCCTGAAGTGTCATATTTATAGGTAGTTTTAAAATGCCAAGACGTCGCGTAGTCGCTGCTCGTGAGATCCTTCCAGATCCAAAATTCAGCAGCCAAACAATCGCTAAATTTATGAACCACGTTATGCAAGACGGTAAAAAATCGATTGCAGAAAGTATCGTTTACGGTGCTTTAGACCGCGTTCAAGAAAAAAACAAAGTAGACCCTGTTGAATTTTTTGAAGCTACGCTTGAAAAAGTTCGTCCTATGGTCGAAGTAAAAGCACGCCGTGTTGGTGGTGCTACTTATCAAGTACCTATGGAAGTGCGCCCATCCCGTCGTACTGCCTTAGCTATGCGTTGGTTAGTAGATGCTGCTGCGAAGCGTTCTGAAAAAACTATGGCTTTACGTCTTGCTGGCGAGTTGCTTGATGCAGCTGAAGGCAAAGGTGCTGCAATCAAAAAACGTGAAGACGTGCACCGTATGGCTGAAGCGAACAAAGCCTTCTCTCATTACCGTTTCTAAGCGGATAAAACAGTCCCTTATCAGGAGAATACTCATGCGTACCGCATCTCGATTTAATATCGCACTTTACCCTAGCGGGGGATTTGCGGGTATTTAAGTTGCCCCCACTGTGAGTATTCGCGCGCATCAATCCTGTATTGGTGCGTCCTGTTTTAAACATAATATTTAGGAATGTAAGTCATCATGGCTCGTCAAACCCCGATTACCCGTTACCGTAACATCGGTATTTCTGCTCACATCGATGCAGGTAAAACTACAACAACTGAACGTATTTTGTTCTACACAGGTGTATCTCACAAAATTGGTGAAGTACATGATGGTGCAGCAACAATGGACTGGATGGAACAAGAGCAAGAACGTGGTATTACCATTACTTCTGCTGCTACGACTTGTTTCTGGTCTGGTATGGCGAATCAGTTCGACCAACACCGTATTAATGTAATTGACACCCCAGGACACGTTGACTTCACGATTGAAGTAGAACGTTCTATGCGTGTTCTTGACGGTGCGTGCATGGTTTACTGTGCGGTTGGTGGTGTACAACCTCAGTCTGAAACTGTATGGCGTCAGGCAAACAAATATAAAGTGCCTCGTTTGGCATTCGTGAACAAGATGGACCGTACTGGTGCTAACTTTTTCCGTGCTGTTGAACAAGTAAAAACACGTTTAGGCGGTAATCCTGTGCCTATCGTTGTTCCAATTGGTGCTGAAGATACATTCCAGGGTGTTGTTGACCTGATCGAAATGAAAGCGATCATTTGGGATGAAGCTTCACAAGGCATGAAGTTTGAATACGGTGAGATTCCAGCTGATCTTGTTGATACTTCAAATGAATGGCGTACCAATATGGTGGAAGCGGCTGCTGAAGCTTCTGAAGAGTTAATGGACAAGTACCTAGAAGAAGGCGATCTTTCTAAAGAAGATATCATCGCTGGTCTTCGTGCGCGTACATTAGCATCTGAAATTCAGGTTATGCTTTGTGGTTCTGCGTTTAAGAACAAAGGTGTTCAACGTATGTTGGATGCTGTAATTCAATTCTTGCCTTCTCCAACAGAAGTAAAAGCGATTGAAGGTATTCTTGACGACAAAGCTGAAACTAAAGCATCACGTGAAGCATCTGACGAAGCTCCGTTCTCTGCACTTGCGTTCAAAATCATGAACGATAAGTTCGTAGGTAACTTAACTTTCGTACGTGTTTATTCTGGTGTGCTTAAACAAGGTGACCCAGTATATAACCCAGTGAAGTCTAAGCGTGAACGTATTGGTCGTATCGTGCAAATGCATGCGAACGAACGTCAGGATCTTGATGAAATCCGTGCAGGTGATATCGCAGCGTGTGTAGGTCTTAAAGACGTAACAACCGGTGATACACTTTGTGATGAGAAAAACATCATTACTCTTGAGCGTATGGAATTCCCAGAGCCAGTAATTTCATTGGCTGTTGAACCAAAAACTAAAGCTGACCAAGAAAAAATGTCAATCGCTTTAGGTCGTTTGGCAAAAGAAGATCCATCGTTCCGTGTTCGTACAGATGAAGAATCTGGTCAAACGATTATTGCTGGTATGGGTGAGCTTCACCTTGACATCATCGTTGACCGTATGAAACGTGAATTCGGTGTTGAAGCGAATATCGGTAAACCAATGGTTGCTTATCGTGAAACGATTAAGAAAACTGTTGAGCAAGAAGGTAAATTCGTTCGTCAAACTGGTGGTAAAGGTAAGTTTGGTCACGTATATGTACGTCTTGAACCGCTTGATGTTGAAGAAGCTGGTAAAGAATACCAATTCGTTGAAGAAGTTGTAGGTGGTGTTGTACCTAAAGAATTCTTCGGCGCGGTTGATAAAGGTATTCAAGAGCGTATGAAGAATGGTGTCTTGGCTGGTTACCCTGTGGTAGGCATTAAAGCGACATTATTCGATGGTTCTTACCATGATGTCGACTCTGACGAATTATCGTTCAAAATGGCAGGTTCTTATGCCTTCCGTGATGGTTTCATGAAAGCAGATCCTATTCTTCTTGAGCCGATCATGAAAGTTGAAGTAGAAACTCCAGAAGACTACATGGGCGATATCATGGGTGACTTAAACCGTCGTCGTGGTATGGTTCAGGGTATGGACGATCTTCCTGGTGGAACAAAAGCAATTAAAGCAGAAGTTCCATTGGCTGAGATGTTTGGTTACGCAACTCAAATGCGTTCTATGTCTCAAGGTCGTGCGACATATTCTATGGAATTTTCAAAATATGCTGAAACTCCACGTAATGTGGCAGAAGGCATTATTGCTAAGTTCCAGTCAGGCGGTAAAAAAGGTGACGACGAGTAATCTTTCGATTACTATAAGCCCAAACTAATTTTTAGTTAAAAAACCAAGCGCTCATGAGTCACCCTCATGAGCAGTTTATAAAGGAAGATCATCATGGCTAAAGCCAAGTTTGAACGTAATAAGCCGCACGTA
>NZ_JACVTU010000014.1:0-79676 GCF_016624705.1 Acinetobacter sp. S40 | reverse complement strand
CCGTGAAGGTGGTCGTACTGTAGGTGCTGGTGTTGTTGCGAAAGTAACTGCGTAATCACTTTACAGTTGCAATTTTCGAGCCGAGAGTCTAGACTCTCGGCTTGTGTGTCCTAGGTCAGTAGTTCAATTGGTAGAGCGTCGGTCTCCAAAACCGAATGTTGGGGGTTCGAGTCCCTCCTGGCCTGCCACGTTATGACAAGCTTGATGCTGACTTAAGTGTCATATAATAAGTCGCGAGTTCAACGACGAGTAAAAAAATGTCGAATGATAAATCGCGTGACGCATTAAGCGACGCGCCAATCCCTCAAAGAAATAATTCTGCCGAAGTAGTCACTTCTGGTTCTCCGCTGGATATTGTCCTGTGGATTATTGCACTGGCACTTTTGGTGGGTGCAGCCATGGTGAATCAATATCTACCCGCTTATTGGCCACCTGCAAATAATATTTGGGTGCGCGTTGGTGTAATTATTGCTTGTGTCGTTGTTGCTTTAGGTTTATTATACGCAACCCATCAAGGTAAAGGCTTTGTTCGTTTACTTAAAGATGCGCGTATTGAGCTGCGTCGAGTAACTTGGCCAACAAAACAAGAAACCGTGACCACATCTTGGCAGGTTTTGTTAGTGGTTGTGATTACTGCAATTGTATTGTGGTGTTTCGACTATGGACTGGGTTGGTTAATTAAGTTAATTATCGGATAAGAGAGCTATGAAACGTTGGTACATTATTCATGCCTATTCTGGTTATGAAAAACAGGTGATGCGTTCACTTAAAGAGCGAATCCAGCGTAGCGCTGTTGCCGATAGCTTTGGTGAAGTCCTTGTTCCTACCGAAGAAGTGGTAGAAATGAAGGATGGTAAGAAACGTAAATCAGAACGTAAATTCTTTCCGGGCTATGTGTTAGTCGAAATGGAAATGAATGACGAAACTTGGCACATTGTTAAAGAGTGTCCAAAAGTTCTGGGCTTTATTGGTGGGACAGCAGAAAAACCTGCTCCAATTTCCCAAAAAGAAGCTGACGCTATTCTTGCACGTGTACGTAATACAGGCGAAGCACCTCGTCCTAAGACGATGTTTGAGCCGGGTGAAGAATTATTGGTAACTGATGGTCCGTTCACAGACTTTAAAGGAGTCGTGGAGGAAGTTCAGTACGAGAAGTCACGTTTAACGTTGACAATTAACGTATTTAACCGTCCAACTCAGGTTGAACTCGAGTTTCGCCAAGTCGAAAAAACGATTTAAACTGAATTGGTTGGAAAGCGCCCGATTTGATCGGGCATTGTTATTACAGCATATTACATGTTGTGAAATGAATGTTGGGGAGCCTAGCGGCGTTTGTACCCAGAGGTAATCTATAATGGCTAAGAAGATTGACGGCTATATCAAGCTGCAAGTTCCAGCTGGTAAAGCAAATCCATCTCCACCGATTGGTCCTGCATTAGGTCAACGTGGTGTAAACATCATGGCATTCTGTAAAGAATTCAATGCTGCTACACAAAAACTTGAAGTAGGTTTGCCTATTCCTGTAGTGATCACTGTGTACAACGATAAGTCGTTCACATTTATCATGAAAACTCCACCTGCATCTATTCTTCTTAAGAAAGCTGCGGGTATTCAAAAGGGGTCTTCTGTACCAAACAAAACTAAAGTTGGTAAGTTGACTCGTGCTCAGCTAGAAGAAATTGCGACTACTAAAGAACCAGATTTAACTGGTGCTGATTTAGACGCACGTGTTCGTACCATTGCTGGTTCTGCACGTTCTATGGGCTTGGAAGTGGAGCTATAAGACATGGCAAAGTTAACTAAACGTCAAAAAGCCATTGCTGCTGCTGTTGATACCAACAAAGTTTATACTTTGGAAGAAGCAGTACAAGTCCTTAACGACCTTCCTGCTGCTAAATTCAAAGAGTCTTTGGATGTTGCAGTAAACCTTGGTGTAGATCCACGTAAATCTGATCAGGTTGTTCGTGGCGCGACTACACTTCCAGCGGGTACTGGTAAAACTGTACGTGTTGCAGTATTTGCACAAGGTGCTGCTGCTGAAGCTGCTAAGGCTGAAGGTGCTGACATCGTTGGTTTTGATGATCTTGCTGAAAGCATTCAACAAGGGAATCTTAACTTTGATGTTGTGATTGCTGCTCCAGATGCAATGCGTGTTGTAGGTAAGTTGGGTACGATTCTTGGTCCACGTGGTTTAATGCCAAACCCGAAAGTGGGTACGGTTACTCCAGATGTTGCTGGTGCAGTTAAAAATGCTAAAGCAGGTCAGGCGCGTTACCGTGTAGACAAAGCAGGTATTATCCATGCTGCGATTGGTCAAGTTGGTTTTACCGCTGAAGCAATCCGTCAAAACGTTGAAACTTTAGTTGCTGACTTGAAAAAGTTAAAACCAGCGACTTCTAAAGGTGTTTATATCAAAAAGATTACTTTGAGCTCAACAATGGGCCCTGGTTTGACTGTTGATGTAAGTAACGTTTCTAACTAATTTTAGTTAAAAAGATTTTTAAAGGTCTTGGTGAATAAAAAGTATTTGAAGAATCTATGAGAATTCAAATATTTCACCAAGCGGACTTTGAATTGGTAAATATTAATTTGCCAGCGTCAAAGACCTCAGGTGATCGAAGTTTGGGCTTTGATCTTAATCAATTGCCTGAGTAGACGCGGTGGTGTGATTTGTTCCTCCTCCGCGTGTAAATCGAAAGGTTTACGAATTGGGAGTGCATCTGGTTTAGATGCATAAGTCACCTTAGGAGGTTTTACAATGGCTCTTCTTATTGAAGACAAAAAACAGATCGTAGCAGAAGTCAACGAAGTTGCTTCTAAAGCGTTCTCTGCTGTTGTTGCTGACTATCAAGGTTTAACTGTCGAAAAACTTACTCAACTTCGTGTTGAAGCGCGTAAGTTAGGTGTTACTACACGTATCGTGCGTAATACTTTGGCTAAACGTTCATTCGAAGGTACTCAATTTGATATCTTGAATGACAACCTTGTAGGTCCAACAATTCTTGGTTTTTCAACTTCTGAAGACGACATGGGTGCTGCTGCACGCTTGTTCGAAGAATTTGCGAAAACGAACAAAGCATTTGAATTAAAAGCTGCCGCATTTGATGGCAAAGTTTATGAAGGTGCTGAAGTTAGCGTTATTGCGAACCTTCCGAACCAAGAGAAAGCGCTTACTATGCTTGCCTCTGTTCTTCAAGCTCCTGTTTCAAAATTGGGTCGCTTACTTACAGCGCTCAAAGAGAAAAACGAGTCAGAAGCAGCTTAATCACACTTTTACCTTATTCAATATCCATTTGGAGTTATTCTCATGGCTTTAACTAACGAAGAAATCCTAAACGCAGTTGCTGAAAAAACTGTTCTTGAGCTTGTTGAACTTATCTCTGCTTTTGAAGAGAAATTCAATGTATCAGCTGCTGCTGTAGCTGTAGCTGCTCCTGCTGGTGGCGCTGCTGCTGCTGCTGAAGAGCAAACTGAATTCAATGTAGAGTTGACTTCTTTCGGTGCTAACAAAGTAGCTGTAATTAAAGCAGTTCGTGAAGCAACTGGCCTTGGTCTTAAAGAAGCAAAAGATCTTGTTGAAGGTGCTCCACAAGTTCTTAAAGAAGGCGTTTCTAAAGAAGAAGGCGAAGAACTTAAGAAGAAACTTGAAGAAGCTGGTGCTACAGTTACACTTAAGTAATCTGTTAGGGGGACGATTTTTTGATAATCGGCCCCACAAAATGGCTGATGGCTCTTGGGTCATCAGCCTTTTTGCGTTACAATAATCGGCTCGATTTTTGTTTGTTTGATATAAAAATGGTCGATTTAAAGGGCAAATGAAATAAATTCAAACGCTTACCAATATTTTTCTGGTTTAAAAATATTGTTAAGCGTTTTAAGACCACTTAAAAATTGCAGCATTTGTAAAAGTGGTGGCCATATCGGCCTGCGTAATTCCATCCAAGCTCGTTCTGCAGGCGGGCCTGGTTTACTTTCCGAGGACTCCAGATGGCATACTCATATACCGAAAAGAAACGGATCCGTAAGAATTTTGGTAAATTGCCTAGCGTCATGGACGCTCCGTACTTGCTTTCGATTCAAGTCGACTCGTACAGAACGTTTTTACAAGATGGCAAATCACCGAAAAACCGCGAAGATATCGGTCTCCAAGCCGCATTTCGTTCAGTTTTTCCTATAGAAAGTTATTCTGGCAATGCTGCTTTAGAATTTGTTGAGTATAGTCTTGGTAAACCAGAGTTTGATGTACGTGAATGTATTCTTCGCGGCTCAACTTATGCGGCACCAATGCGCGTAAAAATTCGTTTGATCATTAAAGATCGCGAAACGAAATCGATTAAAGACGTTCGTGAACAAGAAGTCTATATGGGTGAAATGCCACTCATGACTGAGAACGGTACATTTGTGATCAATGGTACTGAGCGTGTCATCGTATCGCAGTTACATCGTTCTCCAGGCGTATTCTTTGATCATGATAAGGGTAAAACTCATTCAAGTGGTAAAGTGCTTTATTCAGCACGTATCATTCCTTACCGTGGTTCATGGTTAGACTTTGAATTTGATGCTAAAGATCTAGTTTATGTTCGTATTGACCGTCGTCGTAAATTATTGGCGAGCGTGATCCTGCGTGCACTTGGTTATAACAATGAACAAATTCTTAATTTGTTCTACGAAAAAGTACCTGTGTACCTCGATATGGGTAGCTATCAGATTGATCTTGTGCCTGAACGCCTGCGTGGTGAAATGGCGCAGTTCGATATCGCCGATAATGATGGTAAAGTGATTGTTGAGCAGGGTAAACGTATTAATGCGCGTCATGTTCGTCAAATGGAAGCTGCTGGTTTAACCAAACTATCTGTTCCAGATGAATACTTGTATGAGCGTATCACCGCTGAAGACATTAGTTTGCGTGATGGCGATGTACTTCCAGCAAACACTTTGCTTAGCCATGAAGTGATGGTCAAGCTTGCTGAAGGTGGCGTGAAGCAATTCAATATCTTGTATACCAATGATATCGACCATGGTCCGTTCATTGCCGATACTTTACGTGCAGATACAACTTCAGGCCGTGAAGAAGCGCTGGTTGAAATTTATAAAGTAATGCGTCCAGGCGAACCGCCAACAAAAGAAGCTGCTGAGAATTTATTTAACAATTTATTCTTCTCTTCTGAGCGTTATGATTTATCGCCTGTTGGCCGTATGAAGTTCAACCGTCGTTTGGGTCGCCCTTATGAAGTGGGTACAGACCAGAAGTCACGTGAAGTTGAGGGTATTCTCTCGAATGAAGATATCACTGATGTATTGCGTACTTTAGTTGAAATTCGTAACGGTAAAGGTGAAGTCGACGATATCGATCACTTGGGTAACCGTCGTGTCCGTTCTGTTGGTGAAATGACTGAAAACCAATTCCGTGTTGGTTTGGTTCGTGTTGAGCGTGCTGTAAAAGAGCGTTTAAGCCAAGCTGAAACAGATAACTTGTCTCCACAAGATCTGATCAATGCTAAACCAGTCGCTGCAGCAATCAAAGAATTCTTTGGTTCAAGCCAGTTGTCACAGTTTATGGACCAAAACAACCCATTGTCTGAGATTACGCACAAGCGTCGTGTCTCAGCACTTGGGCCTGGTGGTTTGACACGTGAACGTGCTGGCTTTGAAGTGCGTGACGTACATCAAACTCATTATGGTCGTGTATGCCCGATTGAGACGCCTGAAGGGCCAAACATTGGTTTGATCAACTCGCTATCGGTTTATGCTAAAGCCAACGATTTTGGTTTCCTTGAAACTCCTTATCGTAAAGTAGTTGATGGTCGTGTTACTGATGATGTTGAATACCTTTCTGCAATTGAAGAAGTGGGAACTGTCATTGCACAGGCTGACTCAGGTGTCGATGCTGATGGTAATTTAATCGAAGAAATGGTTTCAGTTCGTCATCAAGGTGAATTCGTGCGTATGCCTCCTGAAAAAGTGACGCATATGGATGTTTCTGCTCAGCAGGTTGTTTCTGTTGCAGCATCATTGATTCCATTCCTTGAACACGATGACGCCAACCGTGCCTTGATGGGTTCAAACATGCAACGTCAAGCAGTGCCAACATTACTTGCGGATAAACCGCTTGTTGGTACTGGTATGGAAGCCAACGTAGCACGTGACTCTGGTGTATGTGTGATCGCGAAACGTGGCGGTATGATTGAATTTGTTGATGCATCACGTGTGGTGATCCGTGTTAACGAAGATGAAATGATCGCTGGTGAAGCAGGTGTAGATATCTACAACTTGATTAAATACACCCGTTCTAACCAAAATACGTGTATTAACCAAAAAGTTCTTGTGAATTTGGGTGATAAAGTCGGTCGTGGTGATGTCTTGGCAGATGGTCCTTCTACCGATGGTGGTGAGTTGGCCTTAGGTCAAAACATGCGCGTTGCTTTCATGACGTGGAATGGTTACAACTACGAAGACTCGATCTTGCTTTCTGAGCGTGTGCTTCAAGAAGACCGTTTAACCTCGATTCATATTCAAGAATTGTCATGTGTAGCCCGTGATACCAAGTTGGGTGCAGAAGAAATTACTGCGGATATTCCTAACGTGGGTGAAGCCGCACTGTCTAAACTTGATGAATCAGGTATTGTCTATATTGGCGCTGAAGTTACCGCTGGTGACATTCTGGTTGGTAAAGTAACGCCTAAAGGTGAAACGCAACTTACTCCTGAAGAGAAGCTACTTCGCGCGATCTTTGGTGAAAAAGCGGCAGACGTTAAAGATTCATCTTTACGTGTTCCGTCTGGCACTAAAGGTACAGTCATTGACGTACAAGTCTTTACGCGTGATGGTCTTGAAAAAGATGATCGTGCACTTGCAATTGAAAAAGCGCAACTAGATTCATATCGTAAAGATTTGAAAGAAGAATATAAGATCTTTGAAGAAGCAGCTCGTGAACGTATCGTACGCTTACTTAAAGGTCAAGATTCTAATGGCGGTGGTACAACCAAGCGCGGCGATAAACTTAGTGAAGATCTCCTCTCTGGTTTAGAGTTGGTTGATTTACTTGAAATTCAGCCAAGTGATGAAGGCATTGCTGAGCGTTTAAGTCAAATTCAGGTGTTCTTGAAAGAAAAGAGTGCTGAAATTGATGAAAAATTTGCTGAGAAAAAACGCAAATTATCAACAGGCGATGAATTAACCACTGGTGTCTTGAAAGTTGTTAAGGTTTACCTTGCAGTTAAACGTCGTATTCAGCCTGGTGATAAAATGGCGGGTCGTCACGGGAACAAAGGTGTTGTCTCAAACATCTTGCCTGTTGAAGATATGCCACATGATGCCAATGGTGTGCCTGTAGATGTGGTCCTTAACCCGCTAGGTGTACCGTCACGTATGAACGTGGGTCAGATTCTTGAAACACATTTAGGTTTGGCGGCAAAAGGTCTGGGTGAGCAAATCGATAAGATGTTGCAACAACAGCGTACCATTGCAGAACTTCGTATCTTCCTTGATAAAATTTATAACAAGGTGGGTGGTGAGCAAGAAGATCTAAATAGCTTGACTGATGATGAGATCTTGGTATTGGCAGGCAACTTGCGTAAAGGCGTACCTTTAGCGACTCCTGTATTTGATGGTGCTGAAGAAGGTCAGATCAAAGAGTTACTTGAGTTGGCTGAGTTACCACGTACTGGTCAACAGATTTTGTTTGATGGCCGTACAGGTGAACAGTTTGACCGTCCCGTAACAGTAGGTTACATGTACATGCTAAAACTCAACCACTTGGTGGATGACAAAATGCATGCACGTTCAACGGGTTCTTATTCACTTGTAACGCAACAGCCGCTTGGTGGTAAAGCCCAATTCGGTGGTCAGCGTTTCGGTGAGATGGAAGTCTGGGCACTCGAAGCTTATGGTGCAGCGTACACACTTCAAGAAATGTTGACTGTGAAATCGGATGACGTTGAAGGTCGTACACGTATCTATAAGAACATCGTAGATGGTAACCATTACATGGATCCGGGTATGCCTGAATCGTTCAACGTATTGACCAAAGAGATCCGTTCTTTAGGTATCAACATTGAACTGAAAAATGGTGACTAAATTCCTTCTTGAGCTTTAACAGTTCCTCACCCCTTGTAAAAGGGGGAGGGAGCCTCCTTCGCTATTAAAGAGGGCTGTGGAATGCTTAAAGGATTACCAAATTCAGTTAAGAAACAATATTTGTGACCCAGTTGGATGAGCTTTGCTCTCTGACACACGGAGAAATAAATTGAAAGACTTGCTCGATATCATGCGTAAGAAAACGGATTCTGACGGTCATGCACCCGTTGAATTCGACCGTATCCGTATTGGTCTTGCGTCACCAGAAATGATTAAGTCGTGGTCTCATGGTGAGGTAAAAAAACCTGAGACAATTAACTATCGTACGTTTAAGCCAGAACGTGATGGTTTATTCTGTGCCAAAATCTTTGGACCAGTAAAAGATTACGAATGCTTGTGTGGTAAATACAAGCGTATGAAGTACAAAGGCGTCATTTGTGAAAAATGTGGCGTTGAAGTTACAACTGCAAAAGTTCGTCGTGAACGTATGGGACACATCGAACTTGCTTCGCCAGTTGCACATATCTGGTTCTTGAAATCATTACCAAGCCGTATTGGTTTATTGCTTGATATGACATTACGTGATATCGAACGTGTATTGTATTTCGAATCTTATGTTGTGACTGATCCTGGTATGACTCCATTCGAGAAATATCAGTTGCTTAGCGATGAAGAATATTATAATGCACTTGAAGAGCATGGTGATGAATTCACAGCGAAAATGGGTGCAGAAGCAGTTCAGGACTTGTTGAAAGACATCGATCTTGAAGCTGAAATTGCTCGTCTTCGTGAAGAGATTCCACAGACAACGTCAGAGACGAAACTTAAAAAAGCGTCTAAGCGTTTGAAACTGATGGAAGCGTTCAAAGAGTCAAATAACAAGCCAGAATGGATGGTGATGAATGTACTTCCTGTACTTCCACCAGACTTGCGTCCGCTTGTGCCACTTGAAGGTGGTCGTTTTGCGACCTCTGACCTGAACGATCTTTATCGTCGTGTGATTAACCGTAACAACCGTTTGAAGCGTCTTCTTGACCTTGCAGCACCCGACATTATCGTACGTAACGAAAAACGTATGTTACAAGAGTCTGTTGATGCATTGTTGGATAATGGCCGTCGTGGTCGTGCAATTACAGGTTCAAACAAACGCCCATTGAAATCTTTGGCAGATATGATCAAAGGTAAACAAGGTCGTTTCCGTCAGAACTTGTTAGGTAAACGTGTTGACTATTCTGGCCGTTCAGTAATTACAGTTGGTCCTACTTTACGTTTGCATCAATGTGGTCTTCCGAAGAAGATGGCACTTGAACTATTCAAGCCATTTATTTTCGCAAAATTACAGGCATCTGGTCAGGCAACAACCATTAAAGCTGCGAAGAAAATGGTTGAGCGCGAGACTCCAGAAGTGTGGGACGTTTTAGCGAATGTAATTCGTCAACATCCAGTTATGTTGAACCGTGCACCGACACTTCACCGTTTGGGTCTACAAGCTTTTGAACCGATTTTGATCGAAGGTAAAGCGATTCGTTTGCATCCGCTCGTATGTACAGCATTTAACGCCGACTTTGACGGTGACCAAATGGCTGTGCATGTACCATTGACATTAGAAGCACAGCTTGAAGCACGTGCGCTTATGATGTCGACGAACAATATTTTGTCACCAGCCAATGGTGAGCCAATTATTGTTCCTTCTCAGGATGTGGTCTTGGGTCTTTACTACATCACGCGTGATGCAGTGAATGCCAAAGGCGAAGGTATGACCTTTGCAGATACGCATGAAGTAAACCGTGCTTTGGCAACGGGTAAAGTTGCGATTCATGCACGTGTAAAAGTACGCGTACACCAAACTGTGATTGATGAAGATGGTCAACGCGAAAAGCAGACTATTATTGTTGATACCACACCAGGTCGTTGCTTGCTTTGGGAAATCGTACCTGAAGGTTTAAGCTTTGAAATGATCAACCTTGAGATGACCAAGAAAAATATCTCAAAACTGATCAACACTTGCTATCGTAAACTTGGCCTAAAAGATACGGTTATTTTTGCTGACCAATTGATGTATTTGGGTTTCCGTCAAGCAACTCGTTCTGGCGTATCTGTTGGTATGGAAGACATGGTCATTCCGCCACAGAAGCAAACTATTATTGATAAAGCAGAAACTGAAGTTCGTGAAATCGAACAACAGTTTGAACAAGGCTTTGTGACTGCGGGTGAACGTTATAACAAAGTGGTCGATATTTGGGCACGTACCAACGACCAAGTTGCAAAAGCGATGATGGATAACTTGTCTTTCACCAATGTGAAAAACAAGCAGGGTGAAGACGAGAAGCAAAAATCGTTTAACAGCATCTATATGATGTCTGACTCTGGTGCGCGTGGTAGTGCTGCTCAGATCCGTCAGTTGGCGGGTATGCGTGGTTTGATGGCAAAACCAGATGGTTCGATCATTGAAACACCAATTAAAGCGAATTTCCGTGAAGGTTTGACGGTACTTCAGTACTTTATTTCGACGCACGGTGCACGTAAAGGTTTGGCCGATACCGCATTGAAAACAGCGAACTCCGGTTATTTGACTCGTCGTTTGGTTGACGTGGCACAAGACTTGGTGATTACTGAGCCAGATTGTGGTACTGCTGGTGGTTTAGTGATGACTCCATTCATTCAGGGTGGTGATGTCATTGAGCCATTACGTGATCGCGTATTGGGTCGTGTGACTGCTGAAGATGTGCGTCGTGCATCAGATAATGAAGTCGTATTGCCTCGCGGTACTTTGATTGACGAAAAAATTGCAGCCCAACTTGAAGAAGCGGGTGTCGATGAAGTTAAAGTACGCTCTGTGATTGCGTGTGAATCATCATTCGGTGTTTGTGCAAAATGTTATGGACGTGATTTGGCACGCGGTCATCAGGTAAATCCAGGTGAATCTGTGGGTGTTATGGCTGCTCAATCGATTGGTGAGCCAGGTACACAGTTAACCATGCGTACCTTCCACGTGGGTGGTGCTGCAAGCCGAACCTCTGCTGCTAATAGTGTGCAAGTACGTAATAAAGGTACAGTACGTTTCCATAATGTGAAAACAGTACAACATGCCAAAGGTCATTTGGTATCAGTATCCCGTTCAGGTGAAATTGGTATTGCTGATGAATTAGGCCGTGAGCGTGAGCGTTATAAACTGCCTTATGGTGCGAGCATCCTGTTGAAAGATGCAGAGTTGGTCGAGGCTGGTGGTATCGTTGCAACTTGGGATCCACACACACATCCACTTGTAACAGAAGTAGCGGGTAAAGCACGTTTCAGCCAAATTGCTGATGGTGTGACTGCAACATCGAAAACTGATGATGCGACTGGTATGACTACTGTTGAAATCTTGCCTGTAACGGCTCGTCCTGCTTCAGGTAAAGATTTACGTCCTGCGATTGTGTTGGATACAACAGATGGTGGTGAACAGTTCTACTTCTTGCCACAAAATACAATCGTGACTGTTCGTGATGGTGAAACCATTGGTGTGGGTGATGTTATTGGTCGTGTACCACAAGAAACTTCACGTACCCGTGATATTACCGGTGGTCTACCACGTGTTGCTGACTTGTTCGAAGCACGTAAACCAAAAGAGCATGCGATTTTGGCAGAAGTGTCTGGTATCGTAAGCTTTGGTAAAGAGACTAAAGGTAAAAACCGCTTAGTGATCACACCAGATGACGGCTCTGAAATCTACGAAGAATTGATTCCAAAATGGCGTCAAATCAACGTGTTTGAAGGCGAGCATGTGAACCGTGGTGAAACCATTTCTGATGGACCACAAAATCCACATGACATCTTGCGTTTGAAAGGTGAAGTTGCGTTGACTAACTACATCGTGAACGAAGTGCAGGACGTTTATCGTCTACAGGGCGTAAAAATCAACGATAAACATATTGAAGTCATCGTACGTCAAATGTTGCGTAAAGTTGATATCGTGGATGGTGGTGATACAAGCTTCATCAAAGGTGAACAAGTGGATTATATTCGCGTTGTTCAAGAGAACCAGGCTGTCTTGGCTCAGAACAAGTTCCCTGCGAAGTTTGAACGTCAATTGATGGGTATCACTAAAGCATCGCTTTCGACTGACTCGTTCATCTCTGCTGCATCGTTCCAGGAAACCACTCGTGTGTTAACTGAAGCGGCTGTAACAGGTAAAGAAGATGATCTACGTGGTTTGAAAGAAAACGTTGTTGTGGGTCGTTTGATTCCAGCCGGTACAGGTTTAGCGTATCACTTGGAACGTCGTCGTCAGGAAGCTGAAGCAGCTGAATTTGAACTTCACAATGACTTTAGTGAAGTAGATCAGGCCTTTAGTCAGGCATTAAATTCAGATCAGTTCTAAACGAGTCATGAATCAAAAAGAGACATCTTCGGATGTCTTTTTTTATGAGCAAAATTTAATCTGGCTTTTGAAGAGTTGATTACAAAATCACTGCATGGAATCGCCCTTTTGTTACATGATCTTATAAAAAAATCCCTAAAAAATGCTTATTCTGATAAATATTAAACGAGGAGTTAACCATGAAAAAAACAATGAGTTTAATGGCGATTGCGGTGATGTCGACCGCGTTACTTGCTGGTTGTCAGGATATGAGTCCATCTAATCAACGAATTGGCGCAGCTGCTTTGGGCGGTGCAGTAGGTGGTGGTGTGGGTAACCATGTAGGTGGTGGCGTCGGAGCGGCAGCAGGCGGCGCATTAGGTGGTGGTGTGGGTGCCAATGCCAAAGGCGGTAATAGTAGCTCTACCACAAGTAGTGCAGTTGGAGCTGGTATTGGATCAGTCGTGGGTAAAGCCATATTTGGTGGCGATGGTGGTGCTGCCATCGGTGGTGCTATTGGTGGTGGTGCAGGTGCAGCCATTCAAGAGAAAAAATAAAAGCGTTTAAATCAGGTGATAAAAAAGACAGCCTCACGCTGTCTTTTCTATTTTGAGAAAAAATTTAAAGCAAAAATGATTATTTGCTTACCGTCATTTGAACGGATTAAACTGCATTCATCGTTTTATTTTTGAAAAGGTTTAGGTTTCTTGCGACGAATATAGAGTGTTTTATGAATCTCCGCAATTCTTACGCCTGACTCATCAAAAATATTTACCGTATAATTTCGATGCACAGGCGCATAATTTCCTGCAAGCTCTCGAATGTGTTCAACCTCCATGGCATCCAGACGAATGTCTGCGTAAACTGTACTGCGCCCTGGTGATAAAAAGTTAATATGGGCAGATTTATCCCAAACAATATATTTTGGGCCTAGATGATGCATAAGGATCAACATATAAAAAGGATCTACCATAGAATATAAACTACCGCCAAAATGGGTACCGACAATATTTTGATTCTTGCGGGTCAGTGGCATTTTGACTCGGATGTAATAGTTCTTGAGATCAATTTTATCGATACTAATCCCCGCACCGCGATAAGGCGAGTAGCGATTAATGATAAATTTTGATACAGCGGGTATGGTTTGAAGTTGCTTTAAAATATTCATAAGGGTCAATTGTTTTTCTATACGCTATCTTCATACTAAATAACTAACATCATTCTGGCATTGATGGCAATGCTTAATCTGACTAAAGAAATGGTCAATCAAAAACAAAAAGGAACGACAATGCGCCCTCAAATTCACACTGTCCAAACCTCAGATCAACAATCGCTTTGTGTTAAAACATGGGGCAATGAAAATAATCCAGCCCTAGTTTTGGTTCATGGTTATCCAGACAATCAAGAAGTATGGGAACCGATGATTAGTGAATTGATCAATGATTTTTATATTGTCACTTACGATGTAAGAGGCGCAGGTCAGTCAAGCATTCCTCAACATATTCGGGACTATCGTCTTAAACAATTATCTTTGGATCTTGAAGTTGTTGTAAATCAAATACTGGGTGATCGTCCATTCCATCTGGCTGCTCATGATTGGGGGTCCATCCAGACATGGGAATCTGTAACTGAACCTAAGTTTAAAGACCGTATTTTGTCTTATACGACGATTTCAGGCCCTTGTCTAGATCATGCGGCTTGGTTATTGCGTGATGAAGTGAAAAATAATCCCGCTGACTTTCTGAAGAAATTATCAAAATCATGGTATATCGGTGCATTTCATTTACCGTTTATCGCGCCCACGGTCTGGCATTTTTTCACCCCTCAGAAATGGGGGAAAATATTGGATGGCCTAGAGAAAAAACAAAATTTACCAATTAATCCTCACATTTCAAGTGACGGTAGATATGGCATTAATTTATACCGAGCTAATTTTATATCAGCACTTACTAAACCGCGTCAGCGTTATGCGCAATGTCCAGTTCAGGCGGTTGTTTTAATGCGTGACGCATTTGTTAGCCCTGATTATATTTTAAAAGAAATGCCGAAATGGGTAGAACAGTTTGAATATGTAGAAGTTGATGCCAATCATTGGGCAATTTTGAGTGAACCGCAAAAAGTTGCGAATTATATTCGTCAGTTTGCCTTAAGTCGAAAGGCTGCTTAATCAATGCACAGATAAAAAAGACCACCTTTATACTTATATGAAAGGTGGTCTTTTTTTATAAAGAATAAAATAGATCAGATTTTAGGTTTGACCCAGACTTTATAGGCAACAGTCAATAAAATTAACCAGAAGATGCCCACATATAGTGCAGGTCGAGTATCTGGAAAATAACCAATTACAGCGATTACGAAGATCATAAACGCAGTGGCAAGCGCAGGAGCAACAGGCCAACCAATCATCGGGAAATCAAGCTGTTTAATCTGTTGTGCAGACATTTTTTTACGCATACCAAAATGTGATAATAAAATCATCAGCCAAACATAAACTGTTGCGAAAGTCGCAATAGAAGCAATAATTTCAAATACATTTTCTGGAATTAGGTAATTTAAAACCACACCCACTAATAAGACACCCGCCATCACCACAACGGTCATCCACGGCACACCATATTTGGACGTTTTGCGGAAAACTTCAGGAGCTTGCCCTTTTAGTGCCATACCGTACATCATACGACCTGCACCAAATACATCACTATTGATGGCCGAAATTGCTGCGGTAATGACCACAATATTCAGCACAGCTGCTGCTGATTTGATGCCTAGACTTTCAAAAATCTGAACAAAAGGACTTCCTTGAGTACCAATTTGATTCCACGGGAAAATCGACATTAATACAAAAATAGTTAATACATAAAAAAGAATAATCCGAATCGGAACGGCATTAATGGCACGTGGAATGGCAGTTTTGGGGTTTTCTGTTTCACCTGCAGTAATGCCAATGATTTCAATTCCCCCAAATGCAAAGACCACGACCGAGAAACACGCAATTACGCCCATTATCCCATTGGGCATGAAACCGCCATGCTCCCATAAATTAGAAATACCTGGAGTAAAGGTTGTTTGAGGTACATGTAAACCGTAGAACATGATCCCAAAGCCACCGCAAATCATTGCAATGATCGCACTGACCTTAATAATCGATAACCAGAACTCAAGTTCACCATAAATTTTTACATGGATTAGGTTAATCCCGCCCAAAAAGAAGATTAGTGAGAGGATCCAAGTCCAGCGTGGAACATCAGGAAACCAGAACCCCATATAGATCCCGAAAGCGGTTACATCTGCAATGGCGACAATAACCATTTCAAAAACATAGGTCCAGCCTGTCGTGAAACCTGCTAATGGACTTACATAATCTGAAGCATAACGACTAAACGAATCTGAAACAGGGTTGTGTACGGCCATTTCACCGAGCGCACGCATGACAATATAGATCGCAATACCTGCAATCACATAAGCCATCAGCACGGCTGGTCCTGCCAATTTGATGGCCGAGGCTGAACCATAAAATAGCCCTGTGCCAATTGCGGAGCCTAAAGCTAAAAAACGGATATGGCGTGTATTTAGTCCACGCTTTAAAGAAGAATTCTGTGACATCGATTACTCCAATTCTTGTGCGTATTGTATCGGAGCTACACTTAATCTTCACATTTTATTTATAAAAAAGCTGAAATGATGGGGCATTGAAGCTAAGTCCAGCATGGGACAGGCATACTTTAAAACGTATTTAAATAAATTAAATAATATAAAAATTGATAAATTAAACGATTATAAAAATAGGTTATTTTTATAGTAATAATTATATATGAGGTTTTATGATATTAAGTATACTGTTTTTGTTGGTATTAAATCATATTAATTTAATCGGATTTATTTTTATTTAATTGATTATTTAAAAAACATACTAAAATACTTTGATTTAAAATAAATAAACCTATATATCATGATCTTATAAATAATATGAAGATTGTGTTTATAATCTGTGTTGCATTTAATATATATATAATATTATGATGATTATAAGATATTAAGAGGTAATAAAAATGTTGAAACAAACTGTTGTTATTGCATTATTGGGGTTGTCTTCTTCTGTTTTTGCGGGTGATTGGCAGGTTAAGGTTGGTGCAAGTTATATTGCCCCATCAAGTGATACTCTAACTGCATTAGGCACAGTCAAAGCAGATGATGAATTCGCTTTCACACCGTCTGTTGAATATTTTTTTGGTGATTCCCCATTCTCAGCTGAGTTACTTCTTGCTACTCCCATCAATCATGACGTTTTATTAGATGGTAATAAGGTCGCCAAAGTAAAACATTTACCACCAACGATTACTGCGAAATATAACTTTAAAAATGCAACTCGTTTTACTCCTTATATTGGTATTGGCGCAACGGCATTTATTCCTTGGGATGAATCTGGTGTAGCTGATAAAGTCAAGAATGATTATGGCGTTGCAGGACAAATAGGTTTTACTTTTCAACCTGCTGATGCAAAAAATTGGGGTGTTTACTTTGATGTTCGATACGCTGAGTTAAGTCCAGAAGTTCGATTAGTCAATAACTTGGGTACATTTGATCTAGACATTGATCCTGTTATCTATACGCTTGGTTATAGTTATAAATTCTAAGGTATGAGTAATGAAGAAAATTTCTTCATACAGTCGTGCTTTTAAATGTATATACACTTGATAATAATCATAGAGATAAAAATAAAAATGACAGAAATAATAATAATGTGATCATCGGCATGATAAGCCTGACAGGAAACTGTGAGGCTTTTTTTTATTGTGACCCATGATGTACATAAAATGGCAAAAATTTACGTTGTGGAGCAATAAAATCTTTAAAGTTTAATGAGTAATCTAAAAAGAGAATTTCCATGAAAGATTTAAAAATCGTGCTATTAGGAAGTGTATTGCTGATTGGTGGTTTCAATTTAACGCATGCTGCAAGCTTTTCTTGTGATAAGGCAAAGACAGTAACTGAAAAAGCAGTTTGTCAGAACAGAAATTTAAATGATGCAGATGTTAGGATGGTCACAACATATAATATAGTGATTCATGCTCTACCCATGGGAGGACGCGATGCTGAAAAAGGTGCACAATACCAATGGTTAAAACAACGGGATAGTTGTCGGGCCAATGTGAGTTGTATTGCCCAGTGTTATAGTGAGCGCCAAAAGCATCTGGATGATATTGTCCAAAATCGAATTTTAACGCAAGGTCCTTTTTGATCGAGATAAAAATCTTAGGTTTTGCTATTGAAAAACGTATCACTCACTCCAATACATAGAGCATCAAAGAATACGTTACGATAAATTGTATTTTAGGAGTGAGTGATGAGCGAACAAAAAATTTCACAGAACTATAGTTTTCAGGCAGAAGTTGCCCAACTTTTACATTTAGTGACCCATTCACTGTATTCAAATCCAGAAATTTTTCTACGTGAATTGATTTCAAATGCTTCAGACGCGTGTGATAAATTACGCTTTGAAGGTATTAATCATCCAGAATTTTATGAAAATGATCCAGATTTACATGTGCGTGTCCGTCTGGATAAAGAAAATAAAACCATTACGATTTCTGATAATGGTATTGGTTTAGATCAGCAAGAAGCTATCGATAATCTGGGTACCATTGCAAAATCAGGCACTAAAGATTTTATGTCCAAATTAACAGGTGATCAAAAGTCAGATGCTCAATTGATCGGTCAGTTTGGTGTTGGTTTTTACTCTGGATTTATTGTTGCAGATAAAATTACGGTTGAATCACGCCGTGCTGGACTTCCAGCAGAGGAAGGGGTTCGCTGGATAAGTGGCGGTACGGGCGAATTTGAAGTTGAACAAATTAGCAAGGCTTCACGTGGTACAGATATTATTTTGCATTTACGTGATGATGCATTGGAATATTTGGAAAGCTATAAAGTTAAACAAATTATTAATAAATATTCAGATCACATTAGTTTGCCTATTCAAATGCAAAAAGAAGTGTGGCAAGAAGATGAAGCTTTAGAGGGTGAAGAGAAAGCAGCAAGTGGCAAGATGGTGAAAACCGAAGAATGGGAAACGATTAATTCTGCCAGCGCGCTTTGGACTCGCAACAAAAATGAAATTTCAGAAGAACAGTACATCGAATTTTATAAGAATCTGACTCATGATTTTGATGCACCTTTGGCTTGGGCACATAATCGCGTTGAAGGCAGTACTGAATACACTCAGCTTTTATATATTCCAGCCAAAGCACCCCATGACATTTTTACTCGCGAGGCAAAAGCAGGGATCAAATTATATGTGAAACGTATTTTTATCATGGATGATGCGGATAACCTGATTCCAAATTATTTACGTTTTGTGCAGGGTGTGGTGGACAGTGCAGATTTACCGTTAAATGTTAGTCGTGAGCTGTTGCAGGAAAGTCGTGATGTTAAAACCATTCGTGAGGGCAATGCTCGTCGTGTATTAACGCTTCTTGATGGTTTAGCAAAATCGGAAGATGAAAAAGATCAGCAAAAATTTAAAACGTTCTATAGCGAATTTGGAGCAGTGCTTAAAGAAGGGCTAGGCGAGGATGTGGGTAACCGTGAGCGTATTTTGAAGCTTTTACGCTATGCGACTTCAAATCATGATGAAATTAGCACCTCACTGGCAGATTACAAAGCTCGCATGAAAGAAGGGCAAAAGGCCATTTATTATGTGACTGCTGATAGTCTGAATGCTGCTAAAAATTCACCACAACTTGAGTTGTTCAAGAAAAAGGGAATTGAGGTTCTGCTCATGGCAGAACGTGTCGATGAATGGGCGATGAATTTTGTCCATGAATTTGATGGAACACCACTACAGAATGTCTCGAAAGGGGCAGTGGATCTAGGTGACCTGCAAGATTCTGAAGAGAAAAAAGCGCTAGAACAAGCAGCTGAGCAATTCAAACCAGTGGTTGAAAAACTAGGTGAATCACTGAAAGAGAAAACTAAAGAAGTTCGTGTGACTACACGTTTGGTTGACTCTCCTGCGTGTTTAGTGACGTCAGAAGGTGAGTTATCTCCTCAATTGATTCGTATGTTAAAGCAGGCAGGGCAGGAAGTACCTGAAATAAAACCGATTCTTGAGATTAACCCAGAGCATCCTTTGGTAAAAAAATTGGAAGATTCAGCACAATTTGATGATCTAGCCAACGTGATTTTTGATCAGGCAGTTATCGCTGAAGGTGGTTTACCAGAAGATCCGGCGGCTTATGTCAAACGAATTAATAATTTATTGTTGAAGTAAATTCATTTGTATAACCCTGACTACGGTCGGGGTTTTTTTATAGTTTTTAATTATTGTGGGTAAAGTCAAACTTATCCACAAGTTTACGGGTCTTACGATGTTGTTCCCGCATTAAAAATTTGCTTCAAGTTGTAGCGTAGTACTAAACACATGCTGAAGTTCCTTATCAGTTGTAGTGAGATCATGATAATAAGAAATCTGATTATCTATAAAAATCCAGTCACGCCATAAGGGCCGACGCCATGAAAGATAAGGGCCCCAAAGCTGCAATTCCCAATCCTTTTTCTCTTGATCATAAACGCCGCTGCTGTAAATCCCATAAATCAGGCGATGATTTTTTAAAAATTGATATTGTTGGAAGGTTCGATTGGCCCAATAGTATTCTTCATCTTGGCTTTTGTTTAGACTGAATTGATTGGAAAATAGAGTATTGTCTTGTAATTTTTGATTCAGATTGAGCGTTGTTTCAGAATAATTTTTACTCGTTGAGCCATAGCGAAACAACTGTTGAGTGTCGATACTGATATCATGTCGGAGCACCCAATTTTTTTTTGCTAAAAACTGAACATATACATCACTATTTGAATTTGAACCTAAATTTACGTCATTAGAAAATGGCAACAAACTGGTAATGGTACTAATGCTAGCGCTAATTGGATCAGGATTACTCACTTTATTTTTTTTACTTTTACCCTTATGGCTTTGTCCAAATTTTTTTACGGCTTGAGGTTGTTGCTGTAAAGTCCTTGCCCATAAAGAATCATTGCCAAAAACACTTAATAATTCTTGACTCGACGATTGCTCTGATTCCGTACATGTCGATTCCGATAACTTATTTTGACCCGAATAAACGGGGTGAAGCTGAGAGGAGTAGGGCTTTGACAACGAATGGATCACTGTCCATACAGCATAAACACTGCATACACTTAAGATGATTGCGAGCTGGAAATGAACGATAGGACATCGCTTCATAGGAGAATATGCAATAAAAATAATGAATCTGGGCAGAGTATAAAATCAATCTTAATTTTTTATTTAAGTTTTGATTTGGCTAGGTACAGCGCCTATCATTATAAAACATGACACGCGCTGAATGCATCTTATGATCTAGAACAATGCTTCTAAACGTACAAAAGTACTCACATAATGGCTACGATCTTCACGATGATCATTAAAATAATTTAGATCTCCCTGTACATAAAACCATTCACGCCAGAGTTGTTGACGCCACGACATAAAAGGCCCCCAGCTATTTAAACGTAAATCACTGTTATTATAATAACCACCGGTATACAAACCGTAGTTAAAACGGTTATTTGCAAAAAATTGATGTTGTCTAAATAAACGATTTTCCCACCAAAGATCATCGTCTTGATCATCAGCATAAGTCAGACTAAATTGATTGGACAAAAAAGCCTCATTTGGACGTGCATGGGTGAGTTCCAAATTAGTTCTTAAGTAGTTTTTACTGTCGATGCCATAGCGATAAATTTGCTCAGCATAAAAAGAAAAATCGTTGCGTAGAGGCCAGACACGTTTGGCTTTTAAACGGACATAAATATCATCACCTGAACGAATCCCCAGATCGGCATCTGTTTCAAAGGGTAAACGTTTGGAAAAATCAGACCAACGCAATGCGAGTGAACCGTTATTATCACGCGTTTGGCGTGAATCAAGTCTTTTTTTATCGCCATTCGGATCGACATTGGTATTGGCGATATTATTATCGAACTCATCATCTAACGAGTCATCCCCAAAGACCACACTAAAACGTCTTTCGAGTGTTGGAAGTTTAATTTTTCCTCGAATACGTGGCTTAATCTCATAGCCATTATATTCATCCCAATAATTATCCAACATAACCCTTAAAGTAGCATCAGCTGGTTTTTTAGCATCCACATCTCCAAACCAATGATCAATTTTTCCCGAGGTGCGGTCTGCCCACTGACTAATTTGGCTTTGTTTACGATCGACCCAGGTTCTATTTTTAGTTTCTGCCGTAGGTGGCACAATTAAAGTGTTTGATTCTGGCGGTAAAATTGTAGGCGTGGCATCAACCCATTCAGGAATGAGATCCAGCAAATTTTTATCATGCGGAGGATTTAGTTGATGTAATTTTACCGCATAGGCCACAGATGTCGGAGGAATATTAGGATCAGAAGGTAGAACTAAAGAAGGAGCTTGGCCAGAAGGTTGCTCTGCACTTGTGTCGACAGTTTCTGTATTGGCTGAAAGCGAACTTATTCCCCCCATACATAGCAAGAAATATACAACGCGAGAACCTAAATTAAAATGGTTTAATTTCATCATATTGGCTATACATTCATTATTATCTCATTTATGTGATCACTTTTGTTGATTTACGAAAGAAAATCAAGTCTTCGCAACAAAATTAAGTAATTTTAAGGATGTAGAGTATTATTTTGTATATGAAGACCCGATTTATGCAACTATCTTAATGACTGACCGATTTAGAAAATAAATTAATGATCATTACCCCAGCAATAATAAGAAAAATGCCCAATAACGCGGGCAAATCCAATTTTTGTTTGAGAACGACAAAGTTAATCGCTGCGACCAGCACAATACCTAAACCGGCCCAAATAGCATAAGCGATCCCTACGGGTAAGGTTTTGACAACAATACTCAATAGATAAAATGCACATACATAACAAATAGCCATGATTGTAGTATAAAGAGCGTGAGTGAAACCTTTGGTATGCGGCAGTAATGAAGTGGCAATCACTTCAAATATAATAGCCAGAGCCAATGCTAAATAAGCTTTCATTATTTGTTGCACATACTGAGACAGATGAAGAATAGTTGCAAAGGAGCAGTTTAATCTAAATTGAATGAATTAAACTAGACCCATATAAAAACTCCCCACAAGCGGAGAGTTTTTATGACATTAGAATAATTCAGTGATTAAAGTTATTCACATCAGTTTTGATTAGGCCGAAGCATGGGTTTGTTGACAGCGACGGGAGTAAAGTTTACCTGCAATACCGCCAATTAGCGCGCCACTAAATGTACCGAACACAGGCAAAATACTGCCTGCCACAGCACCAATAACAACACCTTTGACAGTCGGAGAAAAACGGGATTTCTTTGCGGATTCCTGCTCATTTACTGTTGAAGTGTTGGCAGTATCTAATATATTAGGATTTTGATCAGTTGCCATTTTCATTTCCTCTTATTTAGGTTGCAATATCCATGACCTGAATTGAGTCGAACGAGTCATTGAAATTATCTAAACATAGATTTGGCCTGCTTTTGTGGCAGAGCTGTTAATAAAAAACTGAGTTTAGTAACAACCTTGACATTTTGGTTGCAAGTTTAATGACTTCAGTGAAGAAGGATACCTATAAAATGAATTAAGCTATTTTATGGTTTGTCGAATGTTTAAAGTTTTATAAAATAGTAGACATGGGGAAGTTAGTACTTTTGAAGAAATTTAAAGCTTTGTCGATTGTTGCATCTGGTTGTGAACGGATCGTATCAGGACTCAAAAAACTGGAAATCCGTTCATGGCAGCCTGAACAATTGCCCTTACGAGATTTAGTGATCGTACAAAATACGCAGTTTCTTTATCAAAATGGTGATGAACAGGCCGGAGAAGCCATTGCCATGATTGATATTATTGCTGTGCATCCGTGGTCTGAAAACGAATTTGGAGTTGCTTGTGCAAATCATTGGGAAGCAGGCTATTGGGCATGGGAGATTACCAATGTGCGTCCGATTGTGCCACGACTTAAAACCGTAGCAAAACGTAAAATTTATCAGATTGAATTAGAATTATAAAAAATCCCCCTTAAGCGGGGGGGATAAACTGAATAATACTCATCAATAGTATTGGGCTGATGAGCATTAAAATAAGAAATTACAGCGCATTTTCTAGGCTGAATTTTATAATTTAATCATTTTGTAGCATAGTCTATTTTTGCAACGCAGCATTGCAAAATAACCCTAGACAGAAAAAATCATATTTTACTTGGATGGGAATTCACAGCTATCATCATTACATAGTGCTGTAGAGGGTGAAATAGGCCCTTCCTGATTTTGCTCTTGTGCTTGTTGTAAAGCTTGTAAAAAGACTTCACGTGGCTGTGCACCCGATAAAGCCAGTTTTTGATCAAAAACAAAAAAAGGAACACCACTAATATTGAGCTGTTCATGTGCAATTTTTTCATCATGGCGTACAAAATCAGCTAATTCATCACTGTTAAGTACAAACTCAACTTCTGCATGGTCTAGTCCAATACGAGACGCAATTTCCTCGACCACCTCACGTTCGCCAATGGCAAGGCCTTCAGTCATATACGCATGAAAGAAGGCTTCTTCGGCTTGATCACCTAAGCCTTTACTTTGCGCCAGATGAATAATTCGGTGTGCGTTAAAACTATTACCAGATTTGGCTTGCTGCCATTGGAAGTCAATCCCCTCAGTGGCTGCCATCTCTGCAATATTACGTTCCATTTCTTGCATTTGCTCAAAAGTACGACCATATTTAATCGCCAGACGTTCAGTATTTGACATATCATGTTTTGCAGGCGAATGAGGATCAAGTTCGAAACTATGCCAATGTACCTCTAATTCGATACCTGCCTGCTCTGCTACGTGTTCTAGACGTTTTTTTCCAATATAACAAAATGGACAGACTACATCTGACCAGATATCTACACGCATGCTTTATACTCAAATATGGATAATAACTTTATAATAGGGGTGAGCAAACGCAGTTTAAAGTACAAAAACTGCAATACAGCATTACAAGTTATGCAATCAAGCCAAGAGTTTGGTAATGTTGAGAATTCACCTGACCAATAGCAATAAAACAAAATAACAAATAAATAAAGGAGCTGCATATGCAAATGCGCCGTTTAATGACGGGTTTGGTTCTAATCATTCTGTTAGTGGCATGTGTCTTCTGGTTTTATAAAAACTCACAGTATCAGCGCGACGATGCTTATAACCAAAAAATGTTTGATGTCGTGATGTCTGAAAAAATGCAGCAGCTTTACGATCAGGCTCAAAACTGGGAAAAACCGATCCATCTGGATGTGCATGATAAACGACTGTATGGCGATTATAAAATCGTGTCCGAATTTTTGTTGAATTATTGGATGGAAAATGCCGAAGCCAGAAATCTATATTTACGAGAGCTAAAAGCCGCTCAATGGGATAAATTTCTAGATGTTGATCGACTTGACCAAGATCGGCAGAAAAATTATGCAGAAACCTCACAAATGCTAGCTAATGTTAAAATGATTGAAACCAATTATTTACAGGACACAAGTGAATTACAACGGCATTTCTTCAATCAGGCACGTAGTTTATCCATTAATCCTCAAATGAAAGCCACTCTGTTACAAAAATTAAGTCAAAAACAGGAACAACCTAAGGAGTACGCATTATTTAATCTGGAGCAACAAATTTATAATAAAGCAGAACAAATGTTTGAGTTACTCAAAAATCATCGTTGGCAAAAACAACAAGGTAAAATCTCATTCTATGAAAGTAGTCAAGTCAAACAATTTAATACACTCTATCAAGATGTATTACGGCTGAATGCAGACATTGAAAAAATCAAAAGTCAAAACGCGCAAACTTTAGAACAAGATGTAACCGCAGCTACACAGTAAAAAAGGCAAATAATCAATAGTTGCCTTTTTCTGTTTTTTAAAGAATCAATGTAAATGAATCAAACCTGACTTTGAATATAGTTTTCGATACCTACATCTTCAATTAAGTCAATTTGTGTTTCGGTCCAATCCCAAAATTCTTCTTCTTTTTCCAGAATTTCACGAACTAAATCACGAGAGACATAATCCTGAGCCTGTTCACATACTTCAATCGTTTTCTTTTCGACTTCAATGTTTTCTTTTACCTTACGTACATCGCACTTTAAAACTTCTGCAGTATGTTGACCGATATAAAGTTTGCCAAGATGTTGCAAATTTGGAAGACCTTCTAAAAATAAAATACGCTCAATAATTTTATCGGCATGTTTCATTTGACGGATCGATTCTTTATATTCGCTTGAGCCTAATTTTTCAATGCCCCAGTCATTACACATACGTGAATGCAAAAAATATTGATTAATGGCGGTTAAATGATGATAAAGCACCTGATTGAGTTGATTGATAACTTCACGATTGCCTTTCATTGTGCTGACTCCCAAAACAAGTTTTGACCCGACAGTAAGATTCAAGGCCATCTTTTAAGCTAAGTTTAATCAAGATTTTGGGTTCAAGCGAGTAATTTATGGAACAGCAAATGAAAATCGCAATCAAAAACAACTAAATATAAAATTGAGAAAAAATAAAACCCGCTTAGAGTCACAAGCGGGGAGGAGAATATGATCTGGGGATCATGATGATATTGTTATAATTATGTTTAAAATAGAATTTAAGCAGCAACTGAAATGCGTGCAGCAATTTCAGCAAGTTCATCACTAATAATATTGCGGGCCTCTGGCGCGCAACGTCCGCAACATGTACCCAAATCTAATAAATCACGAATTTCACGATAGCTTTCAGCACCGTTTGCAACAGCATCTTTAATATCTTGATCGGTAATACCGCGACATAAACACACGTACATCAGACTTATTCGCATTATGAAATGGGATAACTGATATTATTGATAATTATTATCGTTTGTCAATGAAATTCATTTAAAAAGAGGGTTTTGATCATTGCCATTTTAAATGAAAAAATACCACCTAATAGGTGGTATCGATTATAAATTAATCTATTTATCTAATTATGAGTTGATAATCACGATACCATCCATCTCTACCAAAGCACCTTTTGGTAAACTTGCTACTCCTAAGGCCGCACGTGCAGGATAGGGCTGAGCAAAATACTCACCCATAATTTGGTTCACTAACTGAAAATTAGATAAATCAGTCAAGAAAATATTTAATTTCGCGATATCCGCTAGTGTTCCACCAGCTGCTTCACAGACTGCTTTTAAATTATCAAATACTCGGCGGATTTGCGCTTCAATGCCTTCAACAAGCTCCATGCTATAAGGGTCTAAACCAATTTGACCCGATAAATAAAGCGTGTTGTCCACTAAAATTGCCTGAGAATAGGTTCCAATCGCAGCAGGTGCATTTTCAGTATGGATCACTTGACGGGTCATTGATTTTTCCTCAATCTAAACTATTCCCCATCATAATCCATGCAGCGGCTGGACAAAAGGTCGATCCATGAATTATCCAGAATTAATTCATTCTGTTTGACTCAAGCAATGAGGGCTTTAACTGGCTTGAGAGCTTTCCATAATCGAAGGGGGAAGAGCGAGGCGAGAAATACGGGGGAAATTGAATTGCATGCGTAAATCTCGGATGATTTGCGCAATTTGCTTTCGATTATTAACTACAATATTGGCATAGGTAGAATCAGCATTAGGATAAACTTGCTCTACTCCGATATGCGATTTACGACATAAATAGATTAACTCAGAGACTTGTTCATCATCCATCGCCAATTCTACACATAAATATGCATTAAAGCTGACATCTTCCAGATCATCGGATTGCCAGTGTAATGGCATAATATTTTCTGGATGTAAATGCTGTTCATGCAGTAAATTATGACATCGTGCACGATGTACAATGAGCCCGCGACGTGACAAATGGCCTTGAATAGGATCACCTAAAACAGGATTGCAGCAATGCGCATATTTGACATCAATCCCTTCAGTTCCCTGAATTAACCTATCGGATTCATGTGTTTCAACGGGCGCTGTATCTTGTTGCACATATAAATGATTAGCGACCAGTTGCGGTAACAGATCTCCTACCGCTATCTGTTCAAATAAAGCGTTTTGGGTCTCAACATGACGCCATTGTAATAAATCAAGCCAGTCCGATTCAGATAAATCATTGATGGATCGGTTAAATAGTTTTAAGGCACGGTTCAAAGCTTGTTGTCCAACTAAGCGCTGTTCCTCAATGTCTTGATCACGCAAAATATTTTGCAAGGCGCGGCGTGCCTTTTGAGTATTAATAAAACTTAACCAATCTGGATTAGGTGTGGCTAAAACATCGGTAATAACTTCGACTACCTGACCACTGGTTAATGGAGTAGAAAGGGGGCGAATTTCACCATCAACTTTGGCACCTACGGCATGATTGCCAAGAAATAAGCTGGCAGCATAGGCAAAATCAACAACGGTTGCGCCTTGTGGTAATTCGTGCAAGTGACCGTGTGGTGTGTACACCCAGATCTTTTCCTGATGAAGATAATCCAACAAATCATTAAATGTAGTTTTGGCGCAGGCATCATCAATCAGGGTATTTAAATTCTGCATGGAAGCCTGAATTGCTGATCGGCAAGCCTGTGGGGCATTTTCACCAAGTACCACACCAAAACGCGCTGCTTTACGCATGAGCTCAGTTTGAATAGTTAAGGACAGCGTAGTATTTTCACCTTTGAGTTTCATCAATAAAGATTGATTACCACCTGGAAGTGGACGTCGAATATGATCTTCGTAATGTAATACTTTGAAATTTTCCCTTAACGCTTCAACCAAACGATCACAATCGGCAATGCTATGTAAAATAATTTCAAAGGCATGGCTATGCGTCAGTTCATGCAAATCAATTTCATTTTTCACAAAATGACGTAATAATTCAATATTATTGTTTTTCTTTTTAATTCGACCATTTAACTGGTAGGCCAGAAGTAAATCAGCTAAATGCTTTTCCCATTGAGTCTGATACTCACAGCGTTTGGGTTTACTTTCAAGTAATGCTGTTTGTACATTATTGTACATATCCAAATCTAGATTCTGATAACACAACAATTCAAGGTTATCCGCCATTTCATTCATACCGACAATACGCGCCATAGGTACAAAAATATCGAGCGTTTCTTGTGCGATTCGTGCGCGTTTATCTGGGCGCAGGGCATCTAACGTGGTCATATTATGATAGCGATCTGCTAGCTTGATAATAATGACACGTGGATCTTGTAAGGTAGCTTGTAAAATTTTACGAAAAGAAGCTGCTTTATTAAATTGTTTATCGCTTGAATGGGTAAGTTTAGTCACCCCATCAACCAGATCTGAAACGGTACGCCCAAAACGCTCCGCTACATCATCTTTAGTATATTCCGTATCTTCAATGACATCGTGTAATAACGCAGCCATCAAGGTTTCTGCATCCAACCGCATGTGCGCTAAAATACAGCATACTGCAATAGGGTGCAGTACATAAGGCTCTCCACTTTTACGGGTAATGCCCGTATGTGCCAAATCGGCAAAATCACAGGCAGCAAGCACACGCTCGACATCCTCAACTTTTAAATAGGCATCGATAATAAGTTTGAGCTGTCGCTTGGCTTGGCTGACCTCTTCGCCTGGCATAGAGCACCTTTATTTGCAGTGAATAATTAGAATGTACCTATCTCTTAATGAAATGCATATTGCAAATTTTGTCAATTTGTTCACAAAAAATATGCGTTGGTAAATTTCAATAGAAGAGATCGGCAGAATCAATCGAATCTTACAGTTGTATCAAATCTTTTATTGAGATGCACCATTTTTGATGGGCAAGATGCATTTTTTTAGGCAGTTTAATGTAATGAGTGTTTTATTTTTGAGCAAAATGGCTGGGTTGAAATAAAGAATAGAGAAAAATTGATGACAAAAAGATGAATATGGAAAAATTAAATTGTAATGTGAAGCCGCAGATTATTATATTTTCGGGTATAAAAAAGAGTGCTATATAAGCACTCTTTTTCACTGAACAAAAGCTTATTGGAAAGAAAAGCCTTCCAGATTTAAGCTATTTGCAGATAAAGCTAAATCAAGACTAGACGTTTGATAATCTTGATCGCGCTGTTTTAAAATATCTTTAGTGACATGACCTGTAGCAATTTCACGTAATGCAACTACAGTCGGTTTGTCATTGTCCCATTCTACAGTCGGTTCAATGCCCTGACGAGCCAGTTGACGCGCGCGTTTGCTTGCCACTAGTACAAGCTCAAAGCGGTTGTCTACATGGTCTAAACAATCTTCAACGGTTACGCGTGCCATATAAATTCTCGGGTTATAAATACAACTAGACTGCGAAGTATAAAATGTATTGGGCGCAGACTCAAGTTTATTCGTTATTCGGGGTGATGAGCTGTTCAATCAGAGGCTGATGACGATAAACTTGCTGTGCCAAAGTCAGGCGGTTTGCAGTAATAATGGATTCAAGGTCGTGCAGTGCTTTATTAAAGTCATCATTAATAATCACATAATCAAAATTGACATATTGCTGCATATCTTCAACGGCACAGCTCAAGCGATGCTCAATGATTTCAACAGAATCTGTGCCACGGTTGGATAAGCGCTGACGTAAATCAAACTGGCTAGGAGGAAGAATAAAAATTTGTCGGGAATCAGGGAAAAGCCGGCGAACCTGTTGTGCACCTTGCCAGTCAATTTCGAGTAATACATCATGACCTTTTGCAAGTTGCTGTTCTACAGTAGCTTGTGAGGTTCCATAATAGTTACCAAAAACCTCAGCATATTCAATAAAACCACCCTGTTCAACGTGGCTTAGAAAAGCGTCTTTTGTGGTAAAATGATAGTGTACGCCGTCGAGTTCACCTGATCGCTGTCCACGGGTGGTATGCGAAACGGAAACGTGTAAATTGGTGACACGCTCCAGTAGGGCTTTGACTAAAGATGTTTTGCCTGTTCCTGATGCAGCAGAAACGACAAACAATAGACCCGACATGATATTTTTCCTGATATGATAAAATATCTTCGCTATTGTAGTGTACCGACAGCTTAAACTAAAGAGTCGAAGACCAACTTTAGCCCGCTATCTCACTTAAAAATTTAAAATATTGTTCATTTCAGTCAGTTGTTGAGGATCATATGCAAATCGTATTGGCAAATCCACGAGGTTTTTGTGCTGGTGTAGACCGTGCGATTGCAATCGTCAATCGTGCACTTGAATGTTTTAGCCCTCCCATTTATGTGCGTCATGAAGTGGTTCACAATAAGTTTGTGGTAGATGATTTGCGTCAGCGTGGCGCGATTTTTGTTGATGAGCTGGATCAAGTTCCAGATGATTCGATCGTGATTTTTAGTGCACATGGCGTTTCTAAAGCTGTTCAGCTTGAGGCGGAGCAGCGAGGTTTAAAAGTCTTTGATGCCACGTGTCCTTTGGTCACTAAAGTGCATATTGAAGTGACTAAATACGCGCGTGAGGGCACAGAGGCGATTTTAATTGGTCATGAAGGTCATCCAGAAGTCGAAGGCACCATGGGACAATATGACAAAAAAAGTGGCGGAAATATTTATCTGGTTGAAGATGAACAAGATGTTGCTGAGCTAGCGGTAAAACATCCTGAAAAGTTAGCCTTTGTGACACAAACTACTTTATCTATCGACGATACAGCTAAAGTCATTGATGCATTGCGTTCACGTTTTCCTCATATTCAGGGACCACGTAAAGATGACATTTGCTACGCTACGCAAAACCGTCAGGATGCGGTACGCGATTTAGCTGCGCAGTGCGATGTGGTGCTTGTGGTAGGTTCTCCAAATTCGTCCAATTCCAACCGACTTCGTGAACTTGCAGAGCGTATGGGGAAATCGGCGTATTTAGTGGATAATGCAGATCAGCTTGAACAGGCTTGGTTTAAACCTCAGGATAAAATCGGGGTAACAGCAGGTGCATCTGCTCCAGAAATTTTAATTAAACAGGTCATTCAGCGTTTGCAAGATTGGGGAGCAGAAGCACCAAAAGAGTTAGATGGGCGAGAGGAAAATATTACATTTAGCTTGCCAAAAGAGTTAAGAATACAAGTGGTTCAAGCTTAATTTTTACCCAGTAAAGACCTAAAAAAACGGATGAGTGCTACTCATCCGTTTTTTTACGCCCTTAATCTTGATTGTATTGGTTCTGTAAAAAAAACAGTTAATCTAGAATCATAAAAAAAGCGGTTATAAAAAGTAGGGCGGACAATGGTTAAGGGTTCAGGATTTACGCTAATTGAATTAATGGTCACTATTGCAGTGTTAGCAGTCATTGCGACAATGGCGGTGCCTTCTTTTAGGAATATGGCTTTGGCACAAAATTTTAATAGAAGTACGCAGCAGCTTGTATCTCAGTTGAATCAGGCACGTTCAAAAGCTGTGTTAGAGCGTAAAGAAATGACAGTCGATTTAAGTAAAACTGAACAAACTCCAGATACTGCAACAACCCTATATTGGATACCCACAGGCGATGCAGTTTTAAAATCTGGATCACCGACAGAAATTACTTTTTTATTGAGTGGTGGTGTGAAAGATTTTGATGCAAATATTAAAAATAAGCCTTTTGTTATTTGCAATAAAAGCGGTGGGGATAAATCTAAAAGTATTGATATATCTTTAATGGGTACAGTAAATATTACAGAGAGCTCAACATGCTAATAACTATAAAAAATCAACGTGGCGTAGGATTAATAGAGATATTAGTCGCGTTACTAATTTTGGCAATTGGCATATTAGGATTTATTGCTTTGCAATACCGTGCAGTTGAGGCTACATCCGAGAGTAATTATCGAGTTCAGGCAATGAATCTTGCAAGAGATTTAGCAGAGCGAGTACGTGTCAATCGAGGATCATTGGCAACTTATGAAACTGAAATAAAAACAGCAGCCAACCAAACAACTTCGACAAAAAATTGTTTTACCGCAGATTGTAATGTAACAGAGTTAGCTGATTTTGATGTGGCTCAAATCACTACAAGGGCACATTCAGTAGGGATGTCGGTAAATTTAGTTGCTTGTCCTGGCAATAATGACAATCGTAATTGTGTTTATATTGCTTGGGGGGATACGGCTCCCCTTAATGGAGAAGCAAATGGGGAGGGAAATTGTACAACCAGTACAGCTTATGATCCTGTCTCAACGTGCTTGATTATGGAGATGTACTGATGCTAAAAAATCAAGCAGGACTGACTTTAATTGAATTAATGATTTCTCTAGCGTTGGGGTTAGTGATTTCTGCTGCTGCAATAATGTTATTTCTTACGGCTCAACGTAGTTATACCCTCCAGCAAGGAATGACCGATTTACAGGATAATGCTAACTTTGGTTTAAATTACATAACAAGAGATATTCGTCTAACAAATTTAAATATCTCTGTTTCTGAAATTAATGATCAGACGAGTTATGGCGGAGTTGTTTTAACTTCTTCTGTTAATGCGACGAAAGATGGATCATATACTCCTGCTAGACCTTTAAGTAATTTATTTCGCACTATCGTTGGAAATAGTGCTGGGGTTAATTTTCTATCTAGAAGTAATGGGATGAGTGCTGGCACTGCTCCGGCATGGACAGGTGCCTCCAATGTTGTTACCGATTCCGATGGAAGTTTATCAAGTGATCAACTGACTATTCAATATCGACCGCAGTATATTCTGGATGATAAAGGCTCACCAGCTACCAGTGATGATGAGTGGGTAGGCGGTTATGATTGTGAAGGGCGTGAACTGAGATTTAAGGTTGAAGATCCTGGGGGAGGTCTTCCCTTTGGTCAGCAAATGATTGTTCAACGTTATTTTTTAAGATCAGACGCTAGTGCAGCATCTAATGAACCTAATACTCCGCTTGCTTTAGCTTGTGAAGCTGGTTTTTATGCCATTGCTGAAACACCAGCAGTTACAAAAGTAGAAGGTGGAGCACCATCTTCCGCCCTGGGAACGCGATTATTTGGTAGTACTTCCGGGCAAATTATTATGAAAAGAGTGGATTATTTTAGGGTGTTATTAGGTGTCCAGAGTGGTGCCAATTATCGCTATATTTCATTTAAGGATTATATGGATATTGCTGCAGGTTCACGCCCAAGGATTCTTTCTATACAACTAGGTGCATTGGTTCGTTCTGCTCAACCTGCAGGTAATGATGCCATTATTGATAATAGCCAAATATTTCAGGTCTTAGACCAATCTATTAAGGTTAAAACGCCAGCTGCATCCGCGCCAAAATATGTGAGGCAAGTGGTCGTGCAAAATATCGCATTGCGTAATACTTTTGGGGAGAGAGGGAAATGAGACATTATTCATTTCAACGCGGGGCGGCCTTAATTGTAGTAATGATTATGCTATTAGTTATTATGATTATTGGGACTCTTGCAGTGCGACAAAGTTTAATTTCACTAGGTATTGCTACAAATGGTCAAGCACAACAGTTATTAATACAAAATTCAGATAGTGCTTTTTTCAATGTTGAAAGAGAAGACAATTTAATTCAAAGCTTAACTGCAAGTGGCATGTTTGGTTATATCAATGGCGCAGCAAATAAAGATAAAGAAATGGTGTTCTGCTTTCGAGGGGAAGAGTCCGCTTTTTTTGATATTAATCGAGCCAGCTTAATGATGTGGGAAGCAGGAAAAACCCAGCCTACAAATGATGCCTTAGGTAAAGATGGCTATTGCAGTGTTTCTGCCTCAAGTGGAAACTTTTTTACTTCTGGACGTAGAGCAGTAATGACACAGGTTTCCGTGAAGTTTTCTAGTCAATCAGAAAATGATCCATTTTATGCAATGCAATATGGTACCGATTCAAATGGCGTAAAATTTGAAAAAAATAAGCCTGTAAAGGTATTTGCAGTATCGATTATGCCGACATTCTCTAGCGAGTCATCGGCCGATATTGATGAATGTCTCAATTCGCATATGAGTGAAGTCACTATGCCATCAGGAATAACGCCAGCTACAGGGGCAAAAGATAGTGTGACAGAATGTTTGGCACGTCGAAATATACCGTTTACTACCCAAGTTACCGAATACCTAATCGCGCAAGATTTTGTATAAGTAGGAGCAAGGAAAATGAATCAGATTCAGAAAATACTAAAAAAATCCTACCCTCATAAATTGCTTGCGACCAGTATTGCGGCAATATCTACCAGTTTAATTATGACCAGCGTTGTTCAGGCTAGCGATATTGATATTTATCAGGAAGCTAAATCAGGACAAATTACGCTAATGTTTATGCTGGATATTTCGGGAAGTATGGGGGCGCCGCAATTAACAAATGATGCAGGGGCTTGTGACGCTCCAAGTAGTAATGGTAGTGGTAGTGAAGATTCGACTAATGGTTCACCGACCTACAAGCGTTATTATTGTAATGTAACGGATACAACAAGAACTTACTATTATAAGCGTACTGGTAATAGGAATAACAACTATGCTTATTATCGTTGTGGTACTAGTGGTTCGATCTCACAGAGTGATTGTATAACATCTATCTCTAGCTCCAATATGTCTACAACAGATATGTCCACAACAAGTAGTGGTAGTGGAAGTAGTACAATTACTTATTATTATAAAGATGTAACCGGAGCAACGACTAAATATTATGACCGTATTACTCGCGTTAAAGACGGTTTGTTCGATTTGCTATATGGGAATACAACTAAAGGGATTATTCGTTTAGATGATGCCAAGGTCATTGGTTTATCAACTTACTCTCGACCAACCAGTTTTAATAGTTCGGGTGCACCATTAACTGCTGATAATACCACAGGTCAAGTACGTATACCTGCACGGCCATTAGGTACCATTGTTAATGGTGTTTCACAACGTCAGATTTTGTTAAATGAAATCGCTCAATTGGGAGCAAGGGGGGGGACGCCAACGGCCAATGCTTATGCTGAAACAGCAGCATATTTATTTGGAACAAGGACAGCTGGAACAACCACTGTAAATATTCCGAAGTATTTTAGATATTATCCTGATGTAATTACCACTTCAGGAACGACATACTCTGCTTGTGGTAATGCTTCTGCGAGTGGTAGTACAAATAGTTCTAATTGTACTTATACACCAACTACAGCACCAACGGCATCAACACTTGCGAGTTACACGGCAAGTACTTCCAGTTCAACCAGTGGGAAAGTAATAACATATACAACGCTATATTATACAGGTAGTTCAAGCAAAAAATATTATTATAAAGGTGTTTATACTAGTACTACTTCGACAGGAACAACACCGTATTATCAAAGTTGTACAGCTTTTACCTCAAGTGGTTGTACTACATGGGGTTCAACTGGTACAACTAACCCTGCTACAGTACCGTATAGTACCTCGTCATGTACAGTTCCAGTAAGTGGTACAAGTACTACAGGTAATTGTGTATATGAAAACGAAGACTTTAAGACCTCAGCAACGGATAGTGGTTTTGAAAATTCTTATACTGACACCAAAAATACCGATCAAACCTTCTATAAAAAACCTGACTCCTTGCAGCAAAGTGATGAGGTTAAGCAATGTAGTGGACAAGGGATATATGTTCTTACAGATGGTGCACCAAATAATAATACAAGTGCCCAGTCTTTAATGAAAAATGCCTTAACCGCTGCAAAAAGTTCGACTTTGAGCTGTACCGATTCTGATAGTGGCTGGGATTGTATGCATAAGTTTGTACAAAATTTATTAAATACAGTAAATAATCCAGCAGGTTTAAAAATTAGAACGGCCGTTGTTGGTTTTGGTTCTGATTTTAATAACTTATCTTCTTTTGATCGAACAAAAACACAGGCACAAAATATTGCAGCATTAGGTACAATTGATACAGATGTTAAAAAAGCCGCATATTGGGGAATTATTGGAGAAGGGGGCTGGTATTCAGGAAATAGTTCACAAGATATTGTTAATAGTGTTAATTCATTCTTAGGTGACTTAAATACAGATATTCCATCAGTGACCACGGGGTCGCCAACAATTCCAAAGGATATGCTGAATCCGGCTGTTTTACAGGATGATGCTTATTACCAACAATTTCAGCCTTCTCCAGACAAAGGTTATCAGCTCTGGGCGGGAAATTTAAAGAAATATTTAGTTGCGGAATCTGGAAAGTTAGAAGGCCGAAGTGGAGCAAGCGTTACAGATAGTAAAGGTAGATTGATTACCCCAACTTACGACGATAGCGGTAAATTATTAACTGCTACTTATGATTTTTGGTCAACGAGCATTGATAGTAGTAGCACTATTGCTGACGCAGATGAAAATACATTTGGAAGTAAAAAGTTTTCAGCGAAAGGTGGGGCTTGGTCCCAACTGAAATTGCGTACGGATACAGATGGAAAAGTTCAGCGTAAGTTGTTTACCAATCGCGTAGCAACTGGAACAGGAACTTCAGCAACATTTGGTGATGGAACAAGTCTAAGACAAATTAATTTGGATTATTTAACAGATACTACCTATCAGAATGATCCAGATCGTGGTTATTTAATTAGTTTATTGGGATACGTGGTTGATGCCGCTAATCCATCAACGATTACTGCCGCCTCTTTAAATACGGCAGCTGAATTACGTCAAATTGGTTCAGTAATGCATTCACTTCCAGTATTAGTAACCAATAAAGGTAAGGTTGCATATAACTCCACTACAAAGAAAATAGAATCAACTAATCGGGAAGACTATGTATTGTTTGGTACTACACAAGGTTTATTGCAAGTTGTGGATGCTAAAACGGGGCAAGAAAAATTTGCGTTCGTACCTAATGAAATGGTTGATAGTCAAAAACAAGCATTTCTTAACTACACCTCGACTAATGGTGGAATGAGTAATCTTTACTATGGTATAGATGGACCTTGGGCTTTATATACTGAATACGTTATTGATAGTTCTGGAAATTTGACTGTAGGAAAAGGTAAGGGAACAGATCAGAAAGGTAAACAGTTGGCGTTTGGTGGATTACGTATGGGTGGCCGAAGTTATTATTCTTTGGATTTGGCAAATATTAGTAATCCTGCATTAAAATTCCATATTAATCCTGATGCTGTAACAAGTGGACCACTCAGTTATATGGGGCAAAGTTGGTCGAAACCGGCACTTGGTTATGTAAATTGGAATGGTAAACGTACCTTAGTGATGTTTGTTGGCGGTGGTTATGACACTGGCTATGAAAGCGATGGCTATGATCAAACTAATAAGAAAGGTGCTGGAATATATATGTTTAGTGCCGAAGACAGTGTAGATAAAAATGGCAATACAATTAAAGCTGGTACTCTATTATGGTGGTCAAGCGCAAATGCAACCACGAGTACAGGATCTACCTTACCTATTGGCACAAATAATGAAAATTTAAAATATAGTGTTGTTAGTGAAATTCGTACTGTCGATCGAAATGGTGATGATCTTATTGACCATTTATACTTTGGTGATTTGGGTGGGCAACTGTTCCGTATCGATTTAGATAATAACGCATCGAGTTTAACTAGTTTCGCCAAAACTCCTGTTCGGTTATTAAACTTGCATGAAAATAGTGGTAAAAGCCCTCGTTTTTATGATATGCCAGGATTCTCTATATATAGTAATAATGGTGAGACTTTTGCGGTCATTTCCATAGGAAGTGGTAATCGTAGTAAGCCTTTAGTGAGCTATACAACAGGCGCTGCTAATACTAATAATGATGCAGTTTATAATATTTATGATAAAGATGTAGCGAAAAAAAGTTTATTTACTACAGGCAGTTCAAATACTCAGAATATTACTCGAGCGACTTTAGGCAAGCTGACAGAAAGCAATCGTTATAGCGATACTACCCTTATCGCTCCTTATGGAGGGAAAGATGGTTGGTATTATGAATTTGATAACTGTGTTGCGGGTATAGATGGAACAAAAACAGGGTGTAGTGACTATAAGTTGCAAAGTGAAAAAGTGTTTGGTACCCCGCTTGCAATGAACTATCGTTTATATGTTTCGACATTTGATAGCAGTAAACCAGGGCTTTCTGGAGATTGCGGTGCGGGTGTTAAAGGAGAAAGCTTATTAAGTTCATTCTGTTTACCTTATGGGCAATGTAAATCTTCATCTGTGGATGATGGAGGAAGTCGAGGAGCACCTATAGGCATTGGTATCCATAATGTGACCGTAGGTAATTGTACAGGTGATAATTGTGGTGGAGGAACTAGTGGAGGAACTGGTGGAGGAACTGGTGGAGGAACTGATGACGGTCCAGTGGCAAGTGCTTCTAATTATTGTGCTAGTACAGGTGGACGTATGGCTATTACAGTGACTGGTGGAGTGGGTAAAGGCGAAGCAACCCAAATGTGTTTAATTCCACAACGCTGGTATGAACGTGCCAGTCTAAAATAAAGGGGTAATTTATGAAGCATATTTTATCCCAGAGACAAGGTTTTACTTTGATAGAACTAATGACAGTGCTAGCAATTGTTGCAATTTTTGCAGCAATTGCTATTCCAAGCTATCAAGGGTATGTTCGCCGTGCTCAAGCGTCTCAGGCTCAACAAGAAATTCAACGTATTGCAGGTGAGCTTGCTCGCTGGAAATCTAGGAACTTTAACTACCTTGGTTATAATCTATCTGCACGAACAGTACAGGGGGGATATCCCTCTACAGCTTTTGAAGTTAGAGATGCAGCAGTAGGTAATCCATTATTAACAGCCGCTACAGCAAGTGGTCAAAATTGGGCAATTCGTGTGCTAAATGATGATGAAAAAAATTACTCATTTTTAATGACGAGTACAGGTATACAATGTAAAAATAAAACTCAAGCAAATATTACATTTACGACCTGCGGTATTGGTTCGGAGGAATGGTAATGAAGAGCTATGGGTTCAGTTTGATTGAATTAATGATAGTAGTGGCTATTATTGGTATTTTGGCCGCAATAGCATATCCATCTTATCAAGAATATGTTCATAAGACTAAACGTACTGACGCGCAAGCAGATATGATGAATATTGCGAATAGACTGCAAAAATATAAAATTGTAAATTTTTCTTATCTAAAATCAAATGATTCAGCAATTAGCTTAAGTGATATCGGTCAATCTAGTCAAATTCCTCAATCTAGTACTCCTCTATATGACTTAGCCTTATCTAATGTCACAACTGGAACATGGACACTGACAGCGACTCCAATTACAAACGCTGGTCAATTCGGTGATGGGCATATTGTATTGAATCATAGGGGAGAGCGTTGCTGGACTAAAGGAACGGATAAGAATGATGGAACCCCATGTGTACCCTCTGCCACCTCCAACTGGGATGGCCGTTAAACTCTAAATTCAAAACTGCGGATAACTCTAAAAAGCATCTTTCATTTGGCTTAAATATCACGTAGAATATCGCCCTCTATGAAAGGGGTTTGAAGTGTTGCCGATGGTCGGCTACAGGGATAATCCGTAAGAATTATAAGGCTTTTATCATGGTTGTTATTCGTTTAGCGCGCGGTGGTGCAAAAAAACGTCCATTCTATCAAATCGTTGTGACTGATAGCCGCAATGCACGTGATGGTCGTTTCATCGAACGTATTGGTTTTTTTAACCCAACAGCTCAAGGTCAAGCAGAAAAACTTCGTTTAGATGCAGACCGTTTTGCTCACTGGGTTTCTCAAGGTGCTCAACCATCTGAGCGTGTTGCTTCTTTAGCTGCTCAAGCTAAAAAAGCTGCAACTGCTGCTTAATCAGTAGTAGGTAATCCATGACCTCAGCACTGAATGTTCCCGAAGATCGTATCCAGATTGGACAGTTACGTTCAGCCTATGGTTTAAATGGATGGCTCTGGGTGTATTCCAATACAGAACCTATGAGCAATATGTTTGACTATCTGCCTTGGTACATCGAGACCAAAGCAGGTTGGCAAACTATAGATGTAAAACGCTGGAAACCGCATGGTAAAGGTCTGGTTGTGAGCTTAAAAGGTGTGAGTGATCGCACTACTGCTGATAGTCTGGTAGGTGCCAATATCTGGGTTGCTAAATCACAATTGCCAAAAGCAGATGTGGACGAGTATTACTGGTCTGATCTCAAAGGTCTTACAGTTTTGGGACTAAGTGAAGATGAGCAAGAAGTAAATCTTGGGCAGATTCATGAGCTTTTTGAAACAGGTGCCAACGATGTCATGGTGGTTCGTGCCACTGCTGATAGTGTGGATGCTGAAGAGCGCATGATTCCTTGGCATAAAGATGTAGTACAGCGTGTTGATCTTGAAGCGGGTCGTATTTACGTCAATTGGGGCGTAGATTACTAAATTACGAATAAGTAGTGGAGTACGAACGCAGTAGGAAAATAGAGGAGTCTGCGATGTTTTTTGCAGTCATTACACTGTTTCCTGAAATGTTCGATGCAATTACTGCATATGGGATTAGTGGTCGTGCAGCCAAGCGTGACATGGTACAGGTGACCTGTATCAACCCACGTGATTTTGCACAGGGTAACTATAAACGAGTGGATGAACGTCCATTTGGTGGTGGCCCTGGTATGGTGATGATGGCTGAGCCTTTGGCAAAAGCAATTCAACATGCCAAACAACTTGCGAGCCAAGCAGGATGTGTTCATGCACCTGTGGTGTATATGTCGCCACAAGGTAAAACCTTAAATGAACAGGCGGTACAACAATTCGTCCAATACGATGGCTTAATTGTACTGTGTGGTCGTTATGAGGGCGTCGATGAGCGTTTGATCCAGCGTTATATTGATCAAGAATGGTCAATTGGTGATTATGTTTTATCGGGTGGTGAATTGCCAGCGATGGTGCTTTTAGACAGTATTATTCGGCGTCTGCCAGATGTTATGTCTGATGAGCAATCGCATATACAGGATTCTTTTGTGGATGGTTTGTTAGACTGCCCGCAATATACCAAGCCTGACCATTTTGAAGGGCTAGATGTGCCTGAGGTACTGAAATCAGGACATCACGCCAATATTGAAAAATGGCGTTTTTTGCAACGTTATCAACGTACACTTGCGCGCAGACCTGAGTTGCTTGAGCAGGTTACGTTGAGTAAGCAGCAAAAAAAATGGCTCAAAGATGAACGAGGGAATGGCAGTGATTAAATGATGGCTGCCCTAAGGAGTGAAAGCTCCGCCAGAAGGTAAAAGCTTTGCTTTTGCACGACGATAAGCAAACATGATGATTGTTTTTCCCCGTATCCAACGAGAAGCGTTGCTTCGAGTTCTGCTTAAACTTGGTTTAAGTTAAAAATAGGCTCTTTAAGTTAAGGCAGTTTTGTTTTGTCTTAAAGGGAAAGTTAAACGGGTTGATATGCGCTTTAGCCTCTATCCCCAGCGGTGTAAGAGACCTCTTCTCTCCCGCACATATTGGAGATTCCACAATGAGTGGTAAACATCCTTTAGTTCAAGCAATTGAAAATTCACAGTTAAAATCAGACATTCCTGCTTTTGCTCCTGGTGACACAGTTATTGTCCAAGTTAAAGTAAAAGAGGGTGATCGTGAGCGTCTTCAGGCATTTGAAGGTGTTGTGATTGCGAAGAAAAACCGTGGCCTAAACTCTGCGTTCACTGTTCGTAAAATTTCTAGCGGTGTTGGTGTTGAGCGTGTTTTCCAAACTCACTCTCCAGTTGTTGCTAAAATTGAAGTGAAACGTCGTGGTGATGTTCGCCGTGCGAAACTTTACTATCTTCGTGACTTGTCTGGTAAAGCTGCACGTATTCGTGAAAAATTGCCAGCACGTAAACAAGGTTAATCTTAACTTTGTTTTCAAGCAAAAAAATGCGCCGAATCTGGCGCATTTTTTATGTTTGTTATAAACCTTGTAGTTTAAGACGATTAGCATGTTGACGATAAAGCGACACAGGATCTGCCGAGAAAACACTGCGTAACCCGAGTACCTGATTCACTTCATCAAAATGATTATGATAGTAGTCATCTCGAATGGTTTTTCCGAGTCGACTGCTGCATTGACTCACCAGACCATCATTCTTTTGACCACTAAATGCGACGTAGCCCATTGAAGTAAGTAAGGTATCAGGATCTAGGAGGTTGGTAGTCTGTGCAGCACCTGTCCATGAATAAAATGCAATACCGTTGGCCGTTGCAGGCCCATCCTGACAAGCTTTGGATGGCAAGCCGAGTGGGAATTTAGTATTAAATTCTGCTGCCCCCTGAGCAGATAAACTACGAATAGATGCTTTAAAATCACTGGGCAATTTAGACCGAAGTTGTGCATAGCTAATAATAGGCGAAACTAAAGCATCTACCGCAGCAGCCAGTGCAGTATTGAGTAACGGCACGTTCTGAACCAAATCGGCGACAGGAGAGCCAAAGTTTGTACCCGCGACGCTAGTGACTGAGGAAACTAGATCTGGTCTGACCCCTGCAATATAACGTGCTGTTGGACCGCCATGACTGTGGCCAATGAGATTGACTTTGTTTTTTCCAGTCAGTGCAACGACTTCTTCGACTTGCTGTAGGAGTTGCTCACCACGTACTTCTGTGGATTCAAGTGGTGAAACCTGTGTCGCATAGGCAGTTGCCCCATTTTTGGCTAAATCGGGCAATACCTGATACCAATAATCCAACCCAAATTCGGCTGAACCTAAACGGTTGAATCCAAACATTCCATGTACAAATACTAAAGGGTATTTGGTTTTGGCATAGTCTGAAATAACATTTTTTGTTTCTGCACTTTGTAACCCTTCCGCAGCAAAACTGCTTTGGATTACAAGGCAACTGAGAAGTCCTGTTATGAATAATCTTGATCGCATTTGATCTTATCCTCTTTTTGTTTTTGGATTTTTTGCTGGCTGTCCTCTCCAGCAAATGGTTTAAAAGGCATCCTCCTGTGATTACTATTATTTTAATTGGAAAAAGGTAATTTCCCGCCTTGATCGTGAACTGATTCAAACGTTTGTAAGCGTAGCTGCTCCTGTGGTTGGTCAAAAGACTGCTGACGTAATTGATGAATGGCTTGTTGCTTGGCCGCCTCAGACATACTGCTACTTAAAATATTGTCACGCTGATCTAGATATTGATTAACTCGACTTTTCCAACTATCACGGTTTTGATCCAATGTTTCTAAACGTTGGGTAGCCTCTGCTCCCACCAGATTCAAACGCATCTGCCGCAATTCACTTGGAGAGCCATGACGCTCTTGAATTGCTTGAGTTAAATGTCTCAGTTCTTCAAGTTTTGTAGTCTGTTGTAGGTTTTCCTGCCAATCTTGAGGAAGCTGATCGAATAGTGCTTTTAAACGTTTGGCTTTATCGCTTTCAGAGAGATTTTTATCATCCAGTATTGCCATACGGTTCAGTGTATATTCATGATAAATATCCTCACTCCCAAACAGTCCCGAAATTTCATAAGCGGAGAAAAATTTTTGGCGTAGATTTTTCATATTGCTAAAAATTGCACGATAATAAGCTGGGTCATCCTGTTTTAAATTCGGTGGGGTGAGTTCTCCAAGCTGCTGGCGATATTTTAAATAACGACTCCAAAGATCCTGAATCTGGGATAAAGCAGGTTGTTGATAATTTCCCTGTAAATACTTTTTAAAATCATCGTCAATTTGGGGAATACTTTTTTCGCCATACTGGCTAATAAAATATTCAAAGCAATCCTTGGTTTGCTCATTCACGATTAAGCTATTGTGATTATCCAGCTGAAGCTGGCAGTTAATCTGGGTGTCTGCCTGACTCGGGCTATTGAATGTTGATGAGCTTAAATTTGATAAAGGGGATGATGGCGTCAAAGCACTTTGCCCGATGATCTTTTGCTTTGAGTTCTCCTGAGTAGATATTGACCCATTGGCGGGCTGAGGTTTAAGCCAGAATACCAAACCAATCACGAGCAGAAGAATAAAACCAATAGTGATCCAAACATAATGATTGCGAAATCCTTGCATCTAGAGATCCATCCCTATTTCATTTTTTTGTTTTAGTAGATTTAAAGAATCCATGCATAAAAATAGCACACTAAACATAAAATACTGTAAAAATGGATAAGCGGATTTGATAACATGGCGGCAGTTTTGACTGCCTTGCACTGGACACACATGACCGCTAAATCTGGAAAAATTCCTCGTCGCCACTTAAGTGGTGTTTTTCTGTTGAATAAACCTTTAGGAATTAGCTCAAATGCGGCACTACAAAAAGTTCGTTGGTTGTTTCGGGCACAGAAGGCGGGGCATACAGGTGCACTTGATCCATTGGCCACAGGCTTATTGCCTATTTGTCTGGGAGAAGCCACCAAGTTTTCGCATTATTTATTAGATTCAACCAAGCGTTATCAAACTGTAGTCAAACTCGGACAAACCACTTCAACGGGTGACGTGGAAGGGGAGATCCTACAAACCAGAAGGGTTCCAGTATTGACCCGTGAAAGTATTGAGCGAGTACTAAATCAGTTCCGTGGTGAGATTGAGCAAGTACCGCCTATGTACTCAGCCTTAAAGCGCGACGGACGTCCTTTGTATGAGTTGGCAAGACAGGGTATTGAAATTGAACGTGCAGCCCGCCCTGTGACGATCTATGAGTTAAAATTAATTGATTTTGATGCAGAAAGTTTAACCTTGGATGTGACTTGTTCTAAGGGAACTTATATTCGTGTATTAGGTGAAGATATTGGTGAAGCACTCGGCTGTGGTGGTCATTTAACCCAGTTACATCGTACTCAGACGGGGCATTTTGAATTAATTCCAGAATATAGCATTGAATATTTAGAGCAACTTAATGAATCCGCTCGCGATATGCTATTATTGCCGGCCTACGCACCAGTCGAATATTTACCGAAAGTTCAAATCCCAGAAGGTCGCCACAAATACTTCTGCAATGGTCAGGAAAGCAATATTGAACATGGGCCTGCGCCTGAAGTTCTGGTGTTTGATCAGGATCAATGTTTGGGTCTGGCTGAAATTACCGATAAAAAAAGATTGGTGCCGAAGCGTATTTTAAACTTATAGGCATAGCTCCCCGATGGAAATTGAAGTCATACTCAGCTTAATCTTTTTTGCGTTTTGTGCAGGTGCAATTGATGCAGCAGTAGGTGGCGGTGGCCTGATTCAGATTCCTGCGATTATGAGTACTTTTCCGCAAATGTCACCTGCAACGGTGATTGGAACGAACAAACTTTCATCGGTTTTTGGAACGGCTTCTGCGGCATATACTTTTGTACGCAGGGTTAAACTACAATGGAAACTGCTTGCAGTGATCGCAGTTTGTGCATTGATTAGCTCCTTTTTAGGTGCGGCCTGTCTGTCATTAATTCCTCAATCTGTTTTGCGCCCATTTGTATTTGTAATGCTCATCGTTATTGCGATCTATACATTGATTAAAAAGAACTTTGGGCAAGTCCATGTCGCTTTAAGCATTACCCCTAAAGTTTTAGTGTTGGCTGCAATTGGCAGTCTACTCATTGGTTTTTATGACGGTATTTTTGGTCCGGGAACAGGTAGTTTTTTTATTTTTTTCTTTATCCGCTTTTTGAATGTTGATTTTTTGCATGCCTCAGCATTATCAAAAATCGGAAATTTTATGACGAATATTGCCGCTCTTAGCTTTTTGGCGCCTACAGGTCATGTTATTTTTCATATCGGTTTAATGATGGCAGTCGCCAATGTTATTGGTTCGGTTGTTGGTGTACGTGTTGCGCTGAAATATGGCAGTGGATTTGTCCGGATCATCTTTTTGATTTTAGTTTCAATTCTCATCTGTCGTATTGGTTATCAAATGTTTGTAACAGGCTAATGGCTAAAGCAACGTTCTGAAACAGATTTTGACATCAATAATCTTTTTTTATCACATCAAAAAAGTAAACTGAAGGTAGCCAAAGGGTTACCTTTTTCTTATTTAGCCACATGATAATAGCCAGAATAGGACTTATAAATAGATGAATATTTTTGAAGCATTGCGGGAAAGTCATGAAAATCAGCGTTCACTTTCAGAGCGACTGGTACAAACGCATGGACATACTGAAGAACGAGAACAATTATTTAAAAACTTAAAAAATGAACTGTGGGCACATTCGGTTGCTGAAGATCGCTATCTTTATATTCCCTTGATGTTTAATGATATTGGGCTGGATATTAGTCGCCATGCATTATCAGAACATCATGAAATGGATGAGTTGGTTGAGCAGCTTGAAGAAACGGATATGAGTAGCCCTAGTTGGTTAGCGATTGCTAAACAATTAAGTGAAGTCGTTCATCATCATTTAAAAGAAGAAGAGCATAAATTTTTCCAACAGGCAGGAAAAATTTTAGATGACAAGCAAAAAGAAAAACTGGGTCAGCAATATTTAAAAGAATATGCAAAGTATAAGAACAATGAACTCGCCTGATGCCCCAGTAAAAATATCAAAAACATTTTATAAAATTGCATAAAGTCAGGAACTGGCAGTGTCAGTTACCTGACCCGATGCACGAAACGTTACCCCAATGGAAGCCAACATAATAAAACCTAATGCGATCCACTGTAATAACGTAATATTTTCACTGAGTAAAACCAGACCTGCAAGTGCAGCTAAAGCAGGCGAAAGACTAGAAAGTGTGCCATAACTCAGTTTGGTCAGTCTTTTAAGCGCAAATAAATCTAATGCATAGGGGATCGCAGTAGCTAGAATGGCGATCAGTAATGCTTTGGGCCAATGTGCAGGATTGATTAGGTGCTCAGGTTGATGTACTAAACCGATGGGAAGCAGAATTACTGCTGAAAGGCTAATTGCTATGGTTAATGCATGCATACCAATGTTTTGACGTACTACTTTATGACCAAAATAAATATAAAATGCCCAACATAATCCAGCGCCAAGTGCGAAAGCGGCGCCGCTGATGGAAAAATTAGCCTGTGCCGCCTGTTGCCACGGCACCATCAGGGCAATACCTAAAATTGCACAAAAGACCCAAATATAATCACGCCGTTGTTGAATCGAAAGCAAGGCTAGTCCTAGCGGACCAATAAATTCAAGCCCGACCGCGATTCCTTGTGGAAGTTTGCCCAGTGACATATAAAACAGCACATTCATTAGACCTAATGCACCGCTATAACCAAGTAAATCTCGCCATTTGAGTGTGGAGAGTTTAGTTAAAATCCTCCATGAGCGGAACATGAAAAAAACTAAAACCGAGGCAAAACAAAGTCTTAAAATGGTAACACTTAAAGGATCCAGTACGGCGATGAGTTGTTTCGCAAAAGATGCGCTAATCTGATAACACATCATCGACAGCAACATGGCAATAACAGCAATCAATGGGGTGTTAGGCATGATTAAGGCTCAACATAAGTAAATGTATAAAAGGGATTAAAATAATCTGGCTAATAAAATCTCGAATAAATCCATATCCAAATAGATAAGACCTTCATCAAGAAATCGTATCGGTACTTTTGGCTCGTTGAGTTGTTACTGTACAACCCACTGAAGCAGTAATAATCGTCGCTAAAGCAAGCCATTGACTCCATATCAATTTTTCACCTAAAAAGATAAATCCTGAAAATGCAGCAACAGCAGGTTCCATACTCATTAGTGTGCCAAAACTAAGAGCAGTCAGTCGTTTTAATGCCAACATTTCCAGCGAAAAAGGCAAGGCACTGGCTAAAATTGCAAGCGCAATAAAATAAAAAATATGGGGAAGTTCAAACACATGAGCGATCGAACCTGTCATAAACGCAATGGGGAGTAAAATGATCATCCCTACGCTCACGCCTAAAAATACTGTGTGATTCCCTGATATACCTGAAGGTTTTTGCCCCGCAATAATATATAAAGCCCAACAGACCCCTGCAGCTAATGCAAATGCAATTCCGATGAGATCAAGATGATGACTGGCTTGATGAAATGGAAACAATAAGAGTAAGCCCAAAATCGCACAACATACCCAGATCAGATCATACTTTTGTCGCGCATAATATAAAGCAATGCTAAGGGGACCCACAAATTCAAACGCTACCGCAATCCCTAAAGGCAAGCGTTGTAATGATAAATAAAACAGCGCATTCATTCCAGCCAGTGCAATCCCATAACTAATAATGGCTTTCCAACGAACCTGCTGCCATTCAATTTTCCATGCCTGAAAAATGATTGCTAAAATCAGCGCCCCAAAAAATAGACGCATGGCTGAAACTGTCAAAACGGGATAACTTTGAAATAAGATTTTTGCGAGAGAACCACTACTCTGTACACAGATCATCGCGACAAGCAAAAAGATGAGTGCCTGTAATTGTGACTTTGGACTGGATAACGACATTTTGAACAAACGGTATATTTTATATCATCATAATTCATCTTGATATAAAAAAGCCACAGGCAATGCTGTGGCCTTTTATCAAGGATTTGATTAGAACAGGATACGAACGCGGATAGTCCCTTCGACTTCACTCAACATATCTAATGCTTCCTGAGATGCCGATGCATCTACATCCATCACAAGATAGCCAATATCACCTTTGGTCATTAAACTTTGGCCAGAGATGTTAATGCCTTGCTCTGCAAACAGATTATTGATTTTAGATAAAACACCCGGAATATTCTTGTGAATATGCAATAGGCGATGTTTACCTTCGGTCAATGGTAATGCAATTTCTGGGAAATTCACCGCAGAAAGAGTCATACCTTTATCAGAATACGCTACAAATTTTTCAGCAACTTCAAGACCAATATTGGCTTGCGCTTCCATAGTCGAACCGCCCACATGTGGAGTGAGGATTACGTTTGGAATGTTACGCAATGGAGAAACAAATTCTTCACCATTGGCTTTAGGTTCTTTCGGAAATACGTCAACCGCCGCACCTGCAAGATGACCAGATTTCAAAGAATCTGCCAGATCTTCAATCACGACACATGTACCACGTGCAGCGTTTAGGAAGATTGCGCCTTCTTTCATTTTTGCAAACTGTTCTTTTTTGAAGAAGTTACGAGTAGAAGGTACATCTGGAACGTGTAAAGTGACTACATCAGCAGTCGCTAAAAGTTCATCTAGTGAACCAACCTGACGCGCATTACCTAATGGTAGCTTTGTGACAGCATCAAAATAAATGACTTTCATACCTAGGCTTTCTGCCAATACAGAAAGTTGGGAACCAATAGAACCGTAACCGACAATACCTAAAGTCTTACCACGAGTTTCAAAAGAACCCACAGCAGATTTATTCCATCCACCTGCATGTGTATCTGTTGATTTCTCTGGTACACGACGCAACAACAAAATTGTTTCAGCAAGTACCAACTCTGCAACGGAGCGCGTATTTGAATACGGGGCGTTGAAAACTGGGATCCCACGTGACATCGCTGCTTTTAAATCAACCTGATTTGTTCCGATACAGAAACAGCCGACCGCAATCAATTTATTCGCGGCTTCAAATACTTCTTCAGTTAATTGAGTACGCGAACGAATACCAATAAAGTGTGCATCTTTGACAGCTTCTTTCAAAGCTTCGCCTTCAAGTGCAGTTTTATGGTAGTCGATATTGGTGTAACCCGCTGCATTTAAGGTATCGATGGCATTTTGGTGAACGCCTTCTAACAATAAGAAACGAATTTTATCTTTAGGTAGTGATAGATGTTGGCTCATTACGGCTCCGCTACAAAGGCCAAATTTAGTCGCGAAATTATATCACAAGTCATGCCAGTTGTTTATGCGTTATAAATAGACGATATGGACTCAATAGGTGAATAAATTTCAGTTTATTGACAATCTCATTCAAGCTGTGTTTAGCGTTGAGAGGAATATTGGCGGTTTGGCTGTGGATTCAACACATTTTGTAGCGACTGCATTTTTAAGCGATGCTTTATCCAGCCCGTGCTTACATGTAAAATAAACGCTGATTTTTGGTAGAATCTAAAAAGCTTTTAGAAATTTGCAAGACGTGCAATTGATTTTAATAGCATTCCCAAATTTCCTAAACCCACCTGTTTATTTCTTGCTAGGCCTGTAAACGATGAATGCTCCAGTCGCTTTAACACCTGAGTTACTTACCCAATTAACTGCAATCGTCGGTGAAAACCGTATAAAAACCGATGCGGATAGTCTCGAAAATTGGGGACGCGATCATACCAAGCATTTTGATCCACACCCATCAGTCATCGTTTTTCCATCGACTACTGAGCAAGTTCAAGCCATCGTAAAATTGGCCAATCAGTTTAATGTTGCTATTACACCATCCGGTGGACGCACAGGATTGTCCGCAGGTGCAGTTGCGACCAATGGTGAAATTGTCGTAAGTATGGACAAGATGAACCAGATTCTGGAATTTTTCCCAGCAGATCGTATGGTACGTGTGCAAGCAGGTGTGGTGACTGAGCAATTGCAGAATTATGCTGAAGAACAGGGGATGTATTATCCAGTTGATTTTGCATCAGCAGGTTCGAGCCAGATAGGGGGCAATATTGGCACCAATGCCGGCGGTATTAAAGTCATAAAATATGGCATGACTCGCAATTGGGTGTTAGGTCTGACGGTGGTTACAGGCAAAGGTGACATTTTACGCTTAAATAAAGGCATGGTTAAAAATGCCACAGGCTATGCACTACAACATCTATTTATTGGTGGTGAGGGAACGTTAGGTTTAGTGACTGAAGCTGAAATTAAATTGGAACGACAACCACAAAACTTACAAGTTCTGGTTTTGGGAGTGCCTGATTTCGATGCTGTCATGCCAGTACTACACGCTTTCCAGAAAGAAATTGACCTGACTGCATTTGAGTTCTTTGGTGAACTTGCGATGCAAAAAGTACTGGATCGTGGCCATGTCCAACGCCCATTTGAAACCCAATGTCCATTTTATGTATTGCTTGAATTTGAAGCGCCATATGAACCGATTATGGATAAAGCTATGCAGATCTTTGAACATTGCATGGAACAAGGCTGGGTACTTGATGGTGTGATGAGTCAAAGTCTGGATCAGGTTGAAAGCTTGTGGCGTTTACGTGAAGACATTTCTGAATCAATTGCGCCGTTTATCCCTTACAAAAATGATATTTCAGTATTGATTACACATGTTCCTGCATTTATTAAAGAAATTGATGCAATTGTACAGGATAATTATCCTGACTTTGAAATCTGCTGGTTTGGCCATATCGGTGACGGTAACTTGCATTTAAATATTTTAAAACCTGAAAATTTAAGCAAAGACGAATTTTTTGCTAAATGCCAGATTGTTAATAAATATGTGTTCGATACTGTGAAAAAATATGATGGTTCAATCTCTGCTGAACATGGCGTAGGTATGACCAAAAAACCATATTTAAACTATTCGCGTTCACCAGAAGAAATTGAATATATGAAGGCTTTGAAATTGGCATTTGATCCAAATGCGATTATGAATCCGGGTAAATTATTTGATTTATAAGGTTAGCATTTTCTAGAAGCTACATAGTTTCTACAGTGTAATTGGCATTGGCGTAGCATCATAAAGCTACGCCTTTTGTTTGATTAGATGTGTGAAAAAGATGTTACGTTTACTTGCGATTTCAGGATTATGTTTGGGATTGATGACGGGTTGTGCGACCACAACAAAACTCATGTCATTCGGTGGCGGAGAAAGCCCAATGCAACAGGTTTTAAAAGCACAACCTGAGATTACTAAAGAACATCAGAATGCGTCGATTCAACAAGTATTTAATCGTGTTGAATCGGCAACTGTTTCCAGAATTACTGTAATTCAAACAGGTTTGATGGATGATTCGGTGTCCGCGATCAAGACTGAATATCTATTTAAGTTAGATGATAAAAAGTGGCAGTTGCAAAACAAACAGCAAAGTTATCAATGTGCTAGAGGGAAGAATACGCGAGGTTTTCAGAAACAGATGTGTTCTTAATGGATTAGGCTTTATTACTTGAATAAATAGAAAAATTTAGGTAAAAAGTGTATCGAAAGATGCGCTTTTTTATTATGAGAAATTTATAACAATGAATATTGATCATGAAATCGAAAAATTATTTCAACAGCGCCAAGACATTCCATTATTTTATATTGAAAGTGGTAGTCGCTTATGGGGCATGGCAAGTCCTGATAGTGACTATGATGTTCGTGGCTTTCATTTAGCCAGTAAAAATCAATATTTTGACTATAAAAAGTATCGTGATCTGATCGAAATCATGGATGGCGATTTTGATTTTGTATCTTATGACTTGGATAAAATGTTTGGACTACTCGCAAAAAGTAACCCAACGGTTCTGGAGTGGGTGAGAGCACATATTGTTTATTTTAATGCATTTCCAGAATGGCAGACTTTTCGTGAAGGATTGCTTGAGCGAATTGAGTATAGTGCCTTGTATCACCATTATTTATCATTGGCAAAAGGCGGCATGAAAGTAATGCAAACCGCAGATAATTTTACTTATAAGAAGGTATTTTATTCAATTCGTGGATTGATGTCAGCAGAGTTAGCGACCCAACAGCAACTGCCTGAATTGCTTATTACTGATTTGTTTGCACAAGTAGATTCGAATGATCCGTTACGTCATTGGGCTGAGAACTATCTGGAAATTAAAAAGCGGCAAAAAGAAAAGGCACAACTGCCTGAAACAGAACAAGCCGCGATACTTCGGTTACTGGAAACAAAGATTGAACAGTTGACAGCAAAATCAATGCAAAAGGCGGATCATCGTGCAGGTTTGGACGCATATTTAACAGAATATAGCCGTCATCTAAAACAGCATTATTATCAGTAGAAGCTTACGTCTACTGATATTTTTTAGCAGTTAGATTCCACGCTCTAAAATACGAATGTTCACATCTGCCACATGATCTTTAATTAGATTGAAATGCTGCCGCATGTGTTCTGTTTGCATATGTGCTTCAAGGTGTTCCGTACTCTTCCATTTTTCCAGCATCACAATCAAATTGTCATCTTGCACTTGCATGTTAATTGCAGGAAGATGATCAACCAAAGTTTCATAACCCTGACAGCCATCTTCTGCCAACACTGTTGGAATGATTTTTTGAAAGGCATCTAGCACCGCTTGACGATGCTCAGAACCTGCATGAGTATGGATTTCTGCAATAATTGTCAGCATATTATTCTCTTTCTCAATCTTCAGTTTTAAAAAATTGATCTAAATGGGCTTTATACGCGTCCAGATAGCTCGGCACGTTTGGCATTTTAATCACATCATTGACGATAAAAGTGGGGAGTGAGTCCATTCCCAAAAATTGGTTTGCCTTATGAAAAGGAAGATAAACTCCATCTACGCCGACGCCGTGAAAAAATTGATCAGGATCATTAAAGGCTTCAATTGGAGCATTCCATGTCAACGACAACATATATTTTTTTCCTTGAATCAATCCACCCGAACCATATTTTTTAGAATCATCCGAACGGCTACGTCCATCACTGGCATACAGTACGCCATGGCCGATGGTAAATACGTCATCAATATATTTTTTCATGGTCCAGGGTGCGCCCATCCACCAACCCGGCATTTGATAGATCACCACATCTGCCCAGACATACTTCTCAATTTCAGTTTGGATATCATAATCACTGTCCGCTCGCGTCACTTTGACATCATGACCTAACTGGGTTAAATGAATCTGTGCCAGATTTGTCAAAGTATCATTTAATTGTCCATTGGAATGTGCAAACGCTTTTGCACCGTTTACGATGAAAATATGACTCACGGGAATACCTAATTTTTAAAATGAATGAGGATGACTATAGGGTGTTTATTGTGTTTAAAAAATGCATTAATATGCAAAATATTATTGCTTAAAAGTCAATAATAAAAAGGCATAAGTCATCCTTGTGTTTGTTTTTTAACTCAAACTGTGGATAACTTCGTGTTTAACCACAGTTATATAGAGCATAATTGGGGGCGAAGTATTAAAAAAATATGAATGAAATAATAGTGTTATCTCTTATTTAACACTTTAATATCGACGCTTAAAATAAAAAATGCTATGTTGACGCCAGATTTTTTCATAAATCATGGTAATGTGCATTTACCAAATCTCACGTTGTTATTTTCTCCTCAAAATTTAGACACTTTGTGAATACAGTGTTTTATTGCTGAGTGTTCAGCACATTAAAAATCCAACTTTTTAAAACTCAGTGTTTGTCATTGGGCTGGCGTATATTGATCAAAAATAATGTTCAGCATTAAACAGACATCTTGAATAAGTAGATCAAAATGCAAGATATGCAAACGACAACATTAAATCGTAAGACCTTAATGTTTCCGCTGGCTTTAGTTCTGTTTGAACTTGCGGTTTATATTGGCAATGATTTAATTCAGCCAGCAATGCTGGCCATTACACAGGATTTTGGTGTCAGTTCTACATGGGCACCATCGTCTATGTCTTTTTATTTGTTGGGTGGTGCAAGCGTGGCTTGGTTGCTCGGCCCACTTTCGGATCGTTTAGGGCGTAAAAAAGTTTTACTGAGTGGTGCGTTATTTTTTGGTATTTGCTGTCTGCTGATTTTATTAACGCAGAATATGGCGCAATTTCTAAGCTTGCGCTTTTTACAAGGAATTGGACTGACGGTGATTGCGGCGGTCGGGTATGCCGCAATTCAGGAAAGCTTTGAAGAACGCGATGCCATTAAAGTCATGGCGTTAATGGCTAATATTTCCTTACTTGCACCGTTGCTTGGGCCTGTGCTAGGTGCATTCATGATTGATTATGTATCATGGCACTGGGGTTTTGTTGCGATTGCGGTGTTGGCATTTGTTAGCTGGTTTGGGCTAAAAGCAAAAATGCCGAGTCAGCAGCAGAGTGTGACTCGTCAACCCTTTATTTATCTATTTGATGATTTTAAAAAAATCTACACCGATAAAAAGTTTCTAGGTCTCACACTGGCCTTACCTTTGGTGAGCTTACCTCTGATGCTATGGATCGCATTGTCACCTGTGATGTTAGTCGAAGAACTCAAGTTTAGTAGTGTGCAATATGGTTTGGCGCAATTTCCAGTATTTATTGGCCTGATTCTGGGAAATATTGTGTTGATTAAAATCATTGACCGTTATCCTTTAGGAAAAACCATTTTAATGGGTTTGCCAATTATGTTATTAGGCACGCTTATTTTAGTCATTGGTGCAATTTGGCAACAGTATTTGGTGCTCTGTCTATTAATTGGCATGACGCTGATTAGTTTTGGTGAGGGTATCAGTTTTTCAGTAATGTATCGATTTGCCTTGATGTCATCTGAAATTAGTAAAGGAACAGTGGCTGCCGCAGTATCTATGTTGTTGATGCTGAGCTTTTTTATGATGATTGAAATGGTGCGTGAGCTCTATGTACATTTTCATATCATGGCATTTAGTTTGGCATGTTTAGTTTTGATTGTTATGTGGTTTGTCAAACCCAAACAGATATTGATAGATGTGATGCAACAGCGCCAGCAGGAAGGACAGTTTTAAAAAAGGAGAATCCACGGATTCGCCTTTTTTTATGCATCGGAAACAGGAGGGCTATAGCGTTTTAATTTATGATCAAAAACAAAAGGGCCAAAGGGTAAGATAGAAGCAATAAAGCCGAGAATAAACATATGAACCGACCATTTCATACGCTGGCATACCATCAATAAGACCAATAGAAATAAAATAAATAACAGGCCATGTCCCATACCGACATATTTGACCCAAAGCGGATTATCCCATATATATTTGAGTGGCATCGCAATAAAGAGGAGCAATAAAAAAGATAGGCCTTCTAAGAATCCAACAATGCGTAAAGTGTTTACGTTCATACGTTGCTCTAAAATATAAACAAAATCCGAGTGTAGCCCAGATCGATCTAAAGCTAAACAAAAACGGAATTTATTTAATTTCTAGAGTGAGTAGTTTATTTTGTAACATCAATAATTCAGGTAAAGTTTCAAGCAATAAACTGATTTGTTTTAAAATTAGCATCAGGTAATCCGACGTCGAATTCTGTTCAGAAAGTTGCTGAATTTCTGATAACTTGCGCTCTATTTCTTGAGTAGGAAGTATTTTTTGTTCCAATAAAGTCTGTTGCAGTGTTTGAGTGCACCAAATTAGTAAATCCATAACGTCCTGATCATCGATTTTTTCACGGTGGCTCCCTAATGCTGAGATATAACTGAGTTGACTATGGCTGTAAACCAAATATCGAAACGCAGAATGAATCAATTCCTGATTCGGGTGCGGCTCAGCACTTAAGCTGGAAATCATGCTGGAGAGTTCAGTTTGTGCATTATGTGCCAACCGTCTTGCCGTGCGATATTCAACACTATTGGTACAGCCAAATTGATATTGATCCAGTACCGCTTTTAAGTAAGTCATACTGGCATGACTACTTTTTTTAATATTGTTAGAAATATTGCGAAAGTTCCAGTCGGGCCAGATAAAACTCACGGCAAACCATGCGATGGCACAGCCAATGAGAGTATCCATAATTCGGGGGGCGATAATACTGTAACCAAATCCTTTTAAATTAAAAATTAGTAAAACCATCAAGGTTGCCATAGAAGTCGCAAGAGCATATTTCTTTTGACGCAGATAGAAAAAGTACACGCCACAAATGATCGTAATGATCAGTTGGCCTTCGACACTGGGCACAAAATATAAAATCGGCAGCCCTAAAATCACACCAAGTAATGTGCCTAACGTTCGTAGTTTTAAACGACTTTTGGTCGCAAAGTATGTCACCTGACAGACAAATAAACTGGTTAGAACAATCCAATAACCATTTTGGGCAAATGGTAAAAGTGAAACCAGTGAGCCTGCTGCAAAGACAAAAGCAATACGCGTTGCATGGCGAAATAGGGCAGACTTTGGCGTTAAATGTTGTTTGAATTTAAGCCATAAATCTTTAAAGCCATGAATGTCATCATCCAGTAGATTTAAATTATCGACATGTTGTTCAAAACGATAAGTATAGGTAAATTGCACATTTTGTAAGTGACTCAGTTGATCGTGCAAATCGTTCAAATTTTTTACAATCAATTGCAGATTTTTGACTTCGGTATTATGGGGATGATCCTGAATCCAGTCCTGTAGGGAAAGCTCCAGATTTTGTAATGCATGCGTCGGATCAAGACTGGGCGTAAATGCTTCATTACCTAAGATACATTCAGATAATTGCTGACAGGAAAGTGCCAATAACCGAATATTCTTTTGGAACCGAAAGATGAGATCACTACGACTAAAGTTTTGCTGGATCTGTTCATAATGTAAATAATTGGCACTCACCTTTTCGTGAATATCTTGCGCTACAAAATATAAATGTAGCCAATAAATACTATTTTTATTGACTCGTGATGCTTTGAGTCGTGTTAATAAGGATGCTTTACTAATATTTAAATAATGAACCACTTGCGCATGTTCAGTTGAGAGTTCGAATAATAATGGCTCAACATTATCTTTATTATCTGGGTCAAATAAGCGGGCTTTAGTCATGAGTACATCAGATAAATGACTAAATACTTGTGAAAGATTTTCTTGAACGGGAAGCGTCGGTTTTATGAGAAAAAAGACAATTGAGGTGAAACCATACCACACTACGCCATAAACAAAATAAATTGGCTGTTGATACCAATGCTGATATTCACCTAAACCAAAAAGGCTATATACCGAGAGTAAAATAGTGCCAAACGAAATGGTCGCATAACGTTGACCCAGCGAACCCAGTAAAATCAGAAAACCACTAGAGAGGGATAAATATAAAATGAGTAAAAATTTATAAGGGGCTAAAAACTCTAAAATGCTACTGACAGCAAAAAATAAGGCGGCAACATAAAATAAATTTCTAAGCCGAATACTCAAACGATCATCAAAGTCCGTCAATGCTGTTGCAATCGCCCCCAATGTAACAGGTACGATCAGCTCATTATGTCCGAACCAGCGCAATCCCAATGTGGTGCCAGTGAGAACAATCAATATTTGAAAGCAATAAACCAGCGTCGCATTAAAATTGTAATGCTTTAAAAAACGGGTGAGACCATTCATGAATTGTAGGTAGTTCATTTATATTTTTGTTGAGGTTGGGCTTTTTTTAAAACACTGTCAATCCCGATCCAATAAAAAGGAAGCAAATCCTTCGCTTCCTTTAAAAACACGTTGTATGATCTTAATAACCGACTGTAAAACGCTGTTGGATATGATTGTTTTGCTCAAGCTCATCAGCCAAGGCAACTGCAAAATCTTCGGCTGAAATTTTACTTCCTTCATCACCTACCAACAGCTCATCCTTGCCTAAGCGAAATTCACCTGTACGTTTGCCTGGACCAAACTCGGCAGAAGGTGAAATGAAAGTCCAGTCGAGATCATTTACTTCTTTGAGTTTATCCAAAAAAGTGGCGGCTGCTTCTGCTTCTGGTTTATATGCCTCAGGAAAATCAGGGGTATCTAAAACGCGGATATTTTGATGGGGTGCATTTAAACTTCCTGCTCCACCCACGACTAAATAACGTTTTACTTTGGAGTCACGCACCGCTTGAATCAGTGCATGAGCATCTAGACCCTGAAAACGAACTGCACTTATGACGGCATCTTGTCCTTTTAAAGCGTTTACTAAACCCTCATGATCATTTAAATCGACATTAACTGCCATCACCCGCTCAGTATCTGCCACTTTATGCGTGTCTCGTGCAATAGCTTTGACATAATGACCACGTGAAACCAATTCTTCCAAAATACGTGAACCTGCCATACCCGTTGCACCAATTAAAGCGATTTTCATTGTAAGCCTCTTTGTTTCTTGTAAAAATTTAACTTAGGTTTGAATTACAGTGATTCTTATCATGCCAGTCTGGCTTGTAAGTTACGTTCGTTTTATGTCCATACCATGTAACAATCATACTTAAGTAATTAAATATGAATAAGAAACTTAAATTTTATAAAGATTTTTGAAAATGAAAAAATAGAGAAAAAGCAAATATCTTTGCAAAAAAATGGAAGGGCATATTCAGATAAGCTCAGGATTAATGTGACTCATTATGGAGCCTCTAAAATCCTGAGCCTGTAGGTTTAACATATTTCAAAATTAAATTTTGGGATCATCCAGATCATCATAAATCATAGTGGTTTTCGGCATCGGTTCAGGTTCAATATTTTCATGTAACCATTCACGCCAGATTGCAAGTAGAATTGCCAAAATCACAGGGCCAATAAATAAACCGACTAGACCAAAACTTGCTAAACCACCAAGTACGCCAAACATAATAAGTAGGAATGGGATCTTGGTTGCGCCAGAAATCACCAAAGGACGAATCACATTGTCAGAGGTGCTAACGATACAGACCCCCCACAGCATAACCCCAATGGCTCCCATCATGTGATCCTGAGAAAATAACCAAAGTGCGACCGATGTATATGCAACAGGTGTCCCAAAAGGAATCAGAGCTAATAAAAAGGTAACAATAGTCAATACCATCGGATTGGGAACACCCGCTATAAAGTAACTTAAACCGGCCAAAATTGCCTGTGCTACTGCGGTTAAACCGACTCCATATACAACCGCACGGGTGGTTTCAGAAATGGTGTCCATATAATGATGGACACGTGGACCAATGACCATTTCCATGGCTTTTTTAACCTGATTTAAAATGGTCGGCCCATCACGATAGAAGAAATACAGGGATAACAATGCAAAACCTAGTTTGACTAGATTTCGACTGATCTCACTTAATACAAAACGTCCATAACCCATATGCCCCTGAATCCACGCGGCTACATTCTGAGTAATACTATTGGGGTCATTATTAATATCATTTAAAATTCGTGAAATTTCCTTACCTATAATCGGAAGTTCACGAATAAAATCGGGGGCATCCAGATGTCCTGAGAAAATCTGTTTTTGCAGTTCAAAAAACAGATTGCGCCCCTCATGTTGTAACATAAAGACGCCAAAGGTCAGCGGGACACCAATGACCAGAATGATTAGTAAAATCATGATAGAGGCGTTGAGATTGGGACGCTGAGCGCCACAGAGGCGTTGTACTGATTGATAAATTGGCCAAGTCATATACGCAATAATGGCTGCCCAAACTACAGGAACAATAAAGTATTTCAGGATATTAAATCCCAAAAAAAGCAGGATAATGAGTAATCCGAACAGTAAAGCTCGTTGTAGCGTAGGCGCGTATTGTTGCACTGAACTCTCTATCTGTTAAATATTAGGCAAATCATCTTAACTGAAAAAAAACCATCCGAAAATAAATGTTGAGTTTCATTACGTTGTAAAAATGAATGCAAAAAAAATCTAGAGGTTTTAAGCGTTCAGCAGAGGTCTAAAACCATTCAGCAGAATCCTCAATTAAAGTATCTAGCAATGGCTGCCACTGCGCCTGTAATAACAGAAAATTCTTTTGAGAGCGGTCAAAAATACTTAAGCCCTGCATGGCCAGTTGACCATAAGCACTACGTTCAGAAATCGCAGCCACAGGCTGTTGTTCAATTTTTTCAAAAAACTGCTGAATATCTTTACTGCTCGAAGTATTGGCTTTCATGCGGTTAGCGACTAAATGAATTCCCACTTTACCTTTACGAATCCGTTTAATGTCCTGTAAATGTTTTAAAAAACGCTTGGTACTGTCAATATCAAAAAAAGAAGGTTGTAATGGAGTGACAATCGCATGTGCTTCACTAATCAGTTGTTCAGCATGTTCACCCGATAATGCCCCAGGTGCATCAATAATCAGATAATCAATATTTTTGGGCGCCTCGCCAATCGATTTTTCGTGTCGCCAATCCAGACTCTGAATGATTGCTGCTGTTTTTGGGCGTTGTTTCAGCCACTGTAAAGCAGATTTCTGATTATCTGCATCCGCCAATGCAACTTTATATCCTTTCTGAGCCAATGCTGAAGCCAATGTGATCGCTGTAATGGTTTTACCGCATCCGCCTTTTTGGTTTGCTATAAGTATCGTTTTCATGCTCGAGATATATTCTTGATTTACTCAATTAGATTAGCATCTTTTTAACACCGAAAGGTTACACATGACAAAAGTCTTAAGCTTATTTAAAGTGTTAAGCAAAATCGGTAGCAGGTAAGTTCATGTCCATCTGGATGGCAATGTTAATTGGGGCGTGTATTGGTGTGGTGGTTACCACCCTGATTCTTTCAAATACACGAAATGGGCGAATTCGAGCGGAATATGAACAGTATATTGCTGAACTGCAATTTGAGCATCAACAAGCTTTGGCACAGGCACAAAAACGCAGTGTGAATACCAGTCGCGCTGTATTAAAAGGCAAAATGGCAGAACAACTTGCACCGATAATGCCAGAATTTCGTTATCTTCCGAGTGACGCTAAATTCCTAGGCGATCCAGTAGATTATGTGGTGTTTGATGGTTATACCGATTTCCGGGATGGCGAGGGATTAGCCGAAGATATTGAGGTTATTTTAATTGATATTAAAAGTGGTGGAGCAAGACTGACCAAAGGGCAACAAGCGATTGCACAGGCTGTGCAAGAAGGTCGAGTCCGTTTTGAAACGCTTAGGATTGATTTTGAAGATTGAACGTTTATTACTGCATCTTGCAGCATGACTGATCAATTGGGAAGACAACAATCCAGACAAAAAGTGACGAAAAATCTATTTATTGTTACTTAATTTTCCTTCTTTTTATTCATATTAGATTTAACATAAAAGTCAAAAGATTAATCGTATTTAACTAGGAAGAGGAGTCAATATGCTCAAGCATCTATGTCTGGGGGTGATGGTTGCATTGTGTATTGGGCAAGTCAGCGCTTCCACTTCCAGCGACTATAATATTGCAAGAGGATTAGCGCCAGAGGTCAAAGGCCAATCTATTTCTGTACTTAAACCATTTAAAGGTGATTTTCGTATTTTGGGTTCTAAGCAATACCGTGATGATGAACAGGCAAAATTTTCGCCTATAGATTTTGCTGTGAGTTATGGCTTATTTGCTCACCCCAATATTGCATCGCAAATTAAAATTAATCAGTACGATCGTTATTTGAACTGGACTATGCAAACACTTCCAGTACCTCCCGATCAAGCTTTAAAGCTGGTCTCGAATATGCATATTATTCCTGCTAATCCGAATATTGCCAAACAGATTACCCAAGTGAAACGTGGCGATCTGGTCCGTTTAAAAGGTGAACTGGTTGAAGTCAAAGATAATAATCTGGTATGGACATCCTCTCTTTCTCCGGGTGGTGTCGGCGATGGAGCATGTGAAGTCTTTCGGGTGCAGTCCATCCAATGGATTGAACGGCAGAAAATTTAAATTTATTTTCAAAATTTTAGTTATACAGCGGCCAACTAGATTCCCTTTGAGTTTTACCGCTGTTTTTATATAATTTATGTTGGCTTCTGTTGATCTTTCCAGTGTTTTAACTGTTCCTGAGCATGTAAATAATCACTTAAATCTTGAACGCTAATGGCGGTTTTTTTCTGGTTTTGTGCATTTGCGGAGCTCGTTTGCTCATTGATTAACTTACCCTGATTTTCCCAGTATTGATAAAGCAATCCCTGAATATAGCGCCCTTGTGCTGTTTTTAAGTCTAGCTCTTTCAGCATAGTGAGTGCTGACTGTATATGATCTAGTTTACGATTACGATCGAACTCTGATGTCAATGTTCCATCCTGTTGCATTTTTGCCAGTTCATTGTCCATATCATCAGTCATGGCAGTGAATTTTTCATCAAATTCATCTAACAGAGCAATATCATGCGTATCTTGTGCTGTTGCAGGGAACTCTTTTACAGGTGGTGTTTTTAACTGATCAACGTCTGCTTCATGTGAAGGGGGCTGCTGCTCAGTTTGAGCGGTTTGGGTGTGATCGTTTTTATTACATGCACTCAGTAATAGCGTACTACTTAAAACTAAGGCTAAAATCTGTAAGGGTTTATTATTTTGGATGCTCATAGGGATTCCTTATTAAATGTGAATCAATATTAGATTTTTTTAAAATGATAAGCGTAGGTAATATACGGAAATTCAATTTCGTCCTGTGGCTGTTTACCCGTTAACTCGAATACGACCTGTTCAAATTGTTGCTTCAGTTCATATTGTTGATCTTCGGGCAGGGCAGCTACAAAACTTGTAGAAAGTAAGCGTTTGCTCACGACTTGTTCAACACTTCCTTTTTGGGTCTGTGAAAAAACGTTGACACTTTCAAGTCGGAATAAAAATTGATGTTCAAATACCTTTTTCCAATCACCACTGTGGTAACGGGGAGTATCTTGTTCTAGGGGTTCCAAAATATTTGCCAGAGCCTTGACCCAGTTAATTTCAATATCACGCTGATTCCAGACTAATCCCAAATGTCCTTCTTTTTTGAGAATTTGATGGATTTCATTGAGTGTTTCGATATTAGAAAACCAATGGAATGATTGTGCACATATGACCGCGTCAACGCTTTGGGGCGCAAGGGGAATTTCAGAGCTATAGGCGGCTAGGGTTTTAACATCAGGATGCACTTTACTAAGTTGTTCTCGCATGGCCTGTACAGGTTCCACAGCGATAATATCTGAGGTTATCTGTTTTAGATAAGGAATAAATTTACCTGTACCCGCGCCTAAATCTACTACACGTGAACTTTGATCTAATCGCAACTCCCGCTTTAACCAGTTCACAATATCTTGCGGATAATCAGGACGAACTTGTTGATAGAGTTCAGCAGCCTGAGTAAATCCTTGTTGTGCAGCATGATGAATCGGTTTCATAAGATCGGGCTCAATAACAATGAATGATGTGTAAACCGTATATTTTTCTATTATGAACTGAGCTCGTATGCAAGTTGTTGAGAAAATAGCATTTCTCATACAATTCGACGAATTTTATAACATTTTTATATGGGGTTGTTGCTGAGTCCTCAGGTTATGCATGTTAAAAAGAAAGATACGATCAATATAGAAAATATTGAAAAATGACTAAACAGATGAAAATTCCTCTTATAAAACTGCATGACGGACATCAGATCTCAGCGCTTGGCTTTGGTACTTATACTTTAAAAGGCAAAGCTGGCGTTGAAGTCATGCTACGTGCCTTAAATAATGGCTATCGTATGTTGGACTCCGCCTTTAACTATGAAAACGAAGGCGCTGTTGGCGAAGCCTTTCGCCAGTCGGGATTAGAGCGAAAAGAGGTATTTATTACTTCAAAACTTCCGGGTCGTCACCATGAATATAAAACGGCGGCTGAAACGATTGAAGAATCTTTATATCGCATGCAGCTTGATTATTTGGATCTTTATCTCATTCACTGGCCTAATCCTAAACAGGGATTGTATGTCGAGGCATGGCAAGCGTTGATTGATGCACAAAAAAATGGGCTGATTAAATCAATAGGTGTAAGTAACTTTTTACCTGAGCATATTGACACTTTACAACGTGAAACAGGCATATTGCCTGTGATTAATCAAATTGAATTGCATCCCTATTTTAATCAAGCGCAACAACGAGACTACGACCAATCGAAACAGATTTTGACAATGGCATGGAGTCCTTTGGGACGAGGCAGTGACGTCATGCAAAATCAGGTATTACAACACATAGCGCAAGAGCTGAATTATTCTGTACCTCAGGTAATTTTAAGATGGCAATATCAACTTGGGGTCATTCCAATTCCAAAAGCCAGCAGTGATAAAAATCAGGTGGCAAATCAAGAAATTTTTGAGTTTAGTTTGAGTGATGAGCAAGTCCAGCAAATTAATCAATTGACCCGTCCAGAGGGCCGAATTCGGAATCAGGATCCTGCTATTTATGAAGAATTTTAAATCACAGTAAGGTTCAGAAGAAAATTAAGTTTAAGTGGCAAGGACGCCCATAGAGCTGAATTATTGAAATTGATAAGCATTATCAATAAGTGCTATATTTAAACTATCTTCTATTATGAGGGTTTGATGATGAATCAGGCACAACCTTATTTGATTGTGAATATGCAATTGGCTCAAATTCAAAAACTATCTCCAACCATGACTCGGTTTACTTTTCAATCAGAAGAACTGGCTCAGATCGTGAGTTATGCGCCTGATCAGCGAGTTAAATTATTCTTTCCTGTCTCAGACCATTCAGCACAGACACACTGGATAGAAAATAGTCCTGAATGGTATCAATATTACCGTCAATTACCCGAACAAATTCGTCCTCCGATGCGTACTTATACAATTCGCTATTTACGTCCACAACAGAAACAGGTTGATATTGATTTTGCCATGCATGGTGCAACAGGCCCTGCATCTTCATGGGCTGAACAGGCCAAAGTAGGAGACCGAGTACAAATGGCTGCGCCAAATGCGATTTGGCAAGGGGATCAAGCGGGATTTGAATGGCAACCGCCTCAACAGGCAGATCAGATTTTACTTATGGCTGATGAAACAGCATTGCCCGCAGTTTCTGGAATCATCGATGAGTTAATTCAACAAAATACTCAGGCACACGTCAAAGTGTATATCGAAATGCCTTCGGCTCTTGATCGAGTCACCTTCAATGAACATCCAAATATACAAATCCACTGGTTTAGTCGTGATGATGGCCAACAACCTGGTCGTAAATTGATCGAAACAGTTCATCAATTATTTCAACCGCAAAAACAACAACAAGTCGAATTGGATGACATTAATATTGATGAAGAAATTTTGTGGTTCACTAAAAATGAACAACAGGCACAGCAAACCTTTTATGCGTGGGTTGCAGCCGAGTCTGCGGCAGTTTTAGCGATACGCCGATTTTTAATTCAGGATTGTGGCATAGATAAAAACTGTCTGAATTTTATGGGATATTGGCGTAAGGGCAAAGTATTTGATTAATTTGGAAGGGCTCTAAAGCTCATAAAACGTTCTTATCTGAATTTTAGAAAAAAATAAGAGTTTCAGTTCCTTAACATCTGGGCTTGTTAATGGTTGGTTATAGGGCTTAAATCTTACTCGATTGGGGTGAATTGTGGATAACTTTTCCTATTTTGCTGATAACTTTTGAAGTCGCATTTTTATGAGAGATGCCAACAAGATTGCAACATTGTGGTAGCTTTTGCCCTGTTTTCTTCGCACAGTCTTTATAAAATAACAGGTTCCGCCATGTTTTGTACCGAATGGAACATTGCATGCGTATACATCAGAGCCAGTCACTATTTTTCGGTAGCCTAATGGACAAGCAAATTATTTTTGAAGACGAACACATACGGGTTATTTTTCTAAAAGGGACATCTCAAGAACTGGTGATTTCATTTGGAGATTTAATTAGTCGTGCCAAAGGTCTGACCATTAATGCTGAAAAATCATTAATCAAATATGATTACAATGTATTGGGTATTATGCCTAAGCTCAAGTCATGGTTTCCACACGCTTCAATGCAACAGATGATGGAAAGTGCGCAGCCGATATTGGAACAATTTAAACATATTGTTGGCTATGGTGGTTCGATGGGCGGTTATGCGGCAATTAAATACTCACAATTGCTGAAAATGAACCGTATTATTGCTTTTGTACCCCAATTCAGCATTGATCCTCAACAGGTCGAAGATCGCCGTTATGCTGAATTTTTCGATGTTAATCTCAATCGTGATATGCAGATTCAGGCCACTGATATTTCAGCTCAAGCAGAATATATTGTGGTTTATGATCCTTACTACAAAGAAGATCGTGAACATTATTTAAAAATCAAAAAAATTATTCCAGCTCTCTATACACTAAAACTGCCATTTACAGGACATGAAGCTCTTTCCGTGTTAGCAAGTTCTAGTTTGCTCAATGATCTTATTCGTCATCCTTATGATCAAGGCTATTTTTACCAGCAAATGCGAAGTGTAAAGAAAAATAGCAAGTTTTATTATCGTACTGTGATTTCAAATTTGATGTCGCGGCATAGCGCGGCACTTGGACGCATTTTACGCAATAATGAGCTTCATCTGGATGATCAATATTTTGATGCCAATTTAAAGCAACTGATCACTCGTGTCATGTTGAGTAAGCGTCAGGTCACAGAACAAGATTTACAAAAATTGGGCATTAAAGTTAATCTTCCGATGTCGCAACAAGAGACTAATGATCAGTTACAGGATAATTTTGGACATCATCTGGTATTTAATCTAATTAGTCATAAGCTTGAGAGTTATCTGGCTGATGCGGTGCAACTCAATAATAAGTACCTGATTAGTATTCATGCTAAAAGCAGTGGTATTGTCAAAATTGTCATTAATGCTGAGCGTTATATTGTGGCGATGAATGACCGGCGTGTCATGAAGCTGTTTAAAGAAGAGGATGCCTTGACCACAGATATGAGTCCAATTTTAATTAAAAAATATACGGATTATTTTGTACTAAGTTACAAACAGTTAAGTCTAAATAGCGATGAGCAAGGCATTTGTGTTTTTACGGAAAATTCTGTACAAGACGCAGAAAAGTTCAAAACGATTTAATCCTCATTTATTTGAAATAGATAAGACCAAAGGGACGAATTTTCGTCTCTTTGGTCTATTTAGCGTGAGTCTTATCAAATCATTTTTAATGCAGCTACAGCCTATCGACCAACGCCGACCTGAGTTTGTACGCCAGCATTACGTGGTGAGATGTTGGTATCTACACCCGCGTTGGCATTCACTGAACCAACCTTGACGCCTGCTTGAGTATTTGCTTTTATGCCTGTTTGTGCTTTAGCATCGCGTTTAGCTTCGGACTGCTTTTTCTTTGCATCCCAATGTGATTCAGCTTTGGCTTTTTCCTCAGCAGTAAATTTTTCAGTGTTGTTTACTGCTTTTTTAGTTCCGCGTTTAGTGTCCTGCCAAGCTTGTTCACTTTTATCGCCTACTTTCTCTGCGGCATTTACAGTTTTATCTTTGGCGCTCACAGCAACATCATGTGTTTTATGCGCAACATGACTACCCGCATCAATTGTAGCATCTGTGGCTTTCACGGCTGTTGAATGCACAGCGTGAGCGGTATTGCTGACACCATTTTTCACCCCATTTCCAATGTTGCTTAATAAACCACCAGATTCTACTTGGGCGTTTGCTCCCGCATTAACGGAGGCGTTTTCTGCAAATACTGTTGCAGAAGTTAAAATACTTGCAGCTAAAATAGCAGTCTTCATCATTTTCATTTTTCTTTCCTTTTGTGAATTCACTCAGTTTAAGGTTGAGTAATCGACGTCGCTATCATATGCAACAATCCCTAATTTGTGTGACATAATTCAAAAAAATTACACGCATTTAACAACATCAATAAAATCAAGGAGAAATTGTGGAGGATGAAAAAAAACCTCATTTCTAAATGAAATATTAAATCATTCATTCAACGTAAATGAGCCTTGACGCATTGTTATTTCGGATAGATAGTCATATGTATATCCCAAAATACCAGCCTTCATTCTTTATGAGGAATGCTGAGTTTTCTATTCAATAATTTACACAAGAGTACATGATGAATTTAACTGCCGCATTTTTGGATTATGGTTCATTAGACATGAATGATCTGGATTTTAGTTCATTACAAGACTGTTTTAGTGAGCTTCAGTTATATGAAAGTACCGAATCTGATCAAGTACTTGAACGATTAAGCAATGTTGAGGTCGCTATTAGTAATAAAGTCAGAATAGATGCGGAGATGCTCAAGCAGCTTCCTCAACTGAAACTGATTTTGATCTCTGCAACAGGCACGAATAATGTCGATCTGGATGCAGCCAAAGAACAAGGTATCGTAGTGTGTAACTGTCAAGGCTATGGAACGGCTTCTGTTGCACAGCATACCTTGACCTTGATGCTGGCACTTGCTACTTCACTCATTGATTATGATCGTGCGGTCACACAAGGACGCTGGCAACAATCACCGCAATTTTGCTTTTTGGATTATCCGATTATTGAACTTTCAGGAAAGACCTTGGGCATTGTAGGTTATGGTGAGCTCGGACAAGAGGTTGCGCGCTTGGCACAAGCTTTTGGTATGCAGGTTTTAATTGCCAATCTACCGAACCGACCAAAACATGCCAATGGTTTAGAACTGCATCAGCTATTATCACAAGTAGATTTTTTAAGTTTACATTGTCCGCTTACAGAGGAGACCCGAAATCTGATTAATGCAGATGCCTTTGCATTAATGAAAACCTCTGCCTTTTTGATCAATTGTGCGCGTGGTGGCATCGTGCATGAAAAAGATCTGGTCGATGCATTAAAACAAGGAAAAATTGCTGGTGCAGCCACCGATGTGCTGAGCGTTGAACCTCCAAAACATGGCAATGTGCTATTAGATGCAAATCTTCCTAACTTAATCATAACCCCGCACTCTGCTTGGGGGAGCGTTCAGTCCAGACAGCGTATGGTGGAACAATTGACTGAAAATGCAAAAGGATTTATCAACGGACAAATCTTACGGCAGGTCAATGCCTGATGCATGATAATTCCCAAAAAATTAAGGATTAGCACTTTCAGGCAGGGGAGCCGTCGAAGTTGCTGAGCTAATAGAGCTTGCAGGCGCAATGGGTGCAGCTACGGCTGGCGTTGGTACAGTGGAAGACTGAGTTAAACTCCCTTGTTCAATCGGAACTGTGCCGCCATTTGTGCCTACCACTGCATCTTTAGTTTGTTGCCATTTTTGCTCAGTATAGGTTTTTGCTTCAGTTGCTTTTTCTTGGGCCACTTGGGATTGTTCTGAGCCATAGGTTTTGGTTTCTTGCCATTTCTCACTAATCTTGGCCGAAGATTTATCAGCACCGCGTTGAATTGAATTACCTAAACGACTAATACTTTCTCCAGTCTTATACGTCAATACACGAAATATATTCGGGTTATCTCCATAAGGCATGGTTTTAGGTTGATCAGATGGAGATGTAGGACTTTCAGTTGCACTGGCAGATATCGGCAGAATAATAGCTAGGCTGAGAGTTGCACTATAAAGGGCGTGCTTAAGCATTTTAGCAATCCTTTTTTCTTGATTCTATGATGTTGGCTATATTAGCGGGATCACGTCAATTTAAGAATAAAAGAGATCAAACTGATACAGCTTGCTACAAGCGATATACAGTGAAGAAAAAATAAGGGAAATGATCAGGATTTGCCCTTAACTCACATTAAGGGCAAAACGGGATACTTTATTCACAAGCCGCAACATTTTCTTTTTTGAAATTGTCACGTAGCGAAAGGAAATTCGCTTGAACTTGTTTGTCATACAGGTCAAAAGACTTGGCTGAACTGGTTCCATCTTTGGCAACAATCACGCTTCCAGCTGAAATCAAGGTATTGCCTTTAAATACCCAGTTCTCGCGAGCGCGAGCTGCATCCATAATACCAGTAAATTCAATATTGCAATGATCGCCCATTTTGATCAGCTTTGCCTTATTATTTTTGGTGTCAGGAAATGCTTTAATGTTTGTGACTTCTTCAATTACCCCTACCGTGGTTTCTGGAAGAGGGGGAGTTGTAGAACACGCAGTGATAGTTAAACAGGTAGCAGTTGCTAAAAAAAGAGTTTTAAGTTTCATCATTCAATTGCTTACATATGTTGTTATTGACTCTAAGTATAACCATATTTGATCGTTCAGCTAGAGTAATGAATGAAAAAATTAAGCTATTTTTTGTTTGAAAATTCTGCTTTTAATAGCTCAATAAATGCTTCTCTGGCTTTATGATGTTGAATATTTTGATGCCATAAAAATTGATTCTGCATAGATGCAAGTTGTGTGAACTGATATCCACAGATGTTAGTCATGATTTTGTATTGCTCAAAAATACTTTGGGGAACTAAAGAAACCCCAGAACCTGCACTTACACAACCTATAATTGTGGCATAACTGGTAATTCCTGTGATTGGGAGGGATAGATTTTTTAGGTTAAGCCATTCTTCCAATGCTGCACGATAAGGACAACCTTCGGTCCACATAAAAATTTCTTTATCGATCAAATCTTCCTGACATTTAATTTCACCAAGAGAGGCAGGCGCAATCAGCACCATATTTTCTTTATAAATTTCGAGTTTATGCAGTAAAGGAAATTGAATTTGTCCAGCTACAATCGCGCCGTCCAGTTTATGTTGAAGAACATCCTGCAATAATTGTTTCCAGGTACCTGTAGTAATTTGGATCGAAACATCTGGATATCGTTGGTGATATTTTGCCAGTAAACGGGGAAGGCGAGTTGTGGCGGACGATTCAATTGCTCCTATTCTTAGTGGGCCCGATGGAGCACTATCCGGATGAATACTGCGTTTGGCTTCGTCGCATAATGCTAAAATTTTTTCACAATATTCTAGAAAAACCTCTCCTGATGCAGTTAGTTTCAAGGTCTTTCCTTCACGCAAAAATAAAGGAGCTTTGAGTTCTTCTTCAAGCTTTTTTATACGTATAGTGACGTTAGACGGAACACAATGCAGTTTAGTGGCCGCTTGTACCATACTGCCACACTCCACAATGCTTTGAAAAATTCTGAGCTGTTGGATATCCATATTTTATGATTGAATAAAAATGAATGATAAGCTTAATATAAGTTAATTTTACTTAATCATCTATTTCTTTATGATGCAAAAAAGACTAAGTCTGGTCGTGTTTAATGCATCATTTCGCCTTTTCATTTCTGAAAAATCAACAACTCAAACTTTATTTCTCTATTGCTTTAGTCGTGATCTGCTGGGGCTATTCACCTGTAGGTGTGCATACGGCTTTATTGTCTTATTCTCCTGAACATATCGCGCTCTTACGTTTTATGGTTGCCTCAGGCATTTTAGGGATAATTGCAATACATAAAGGAATTATGATTCCAAGAACACGTGATATTCCAGTGTTTCTAATCTTGGGGCTTTTTTCCGTGACCTTGCATCATGTGTTGATTAATACTGGACAACAATATGTCACAGCAACTGCCTCGAGTATTTTAAGTCAATCCATTCCACTTTTTACCCTAATCATTTCAGCATTAGTTTTTAAAGACACCATCTCCCTCAAACAAAGTGGTTGTATTTTAATGGGATTAGCTGGTGCAATTTTAGTGGTGAGTGGCGACCATGGACTAGATTTGCCCAATTTCCATAGTGTATTGATTCTCTTGGCGGCGATGTGTTGGGCTATTTATTTTGTACTGTATAAAAAGTTTGATCTTCCTTATGACTCAATTAGCATGATGTGTTATGTGATTTGGTTCGGAACCTTGCCGTTACTGGTTTATAGCCCTGATGTGATTTTACAAATTCAATATGCGAACTGGCAGGCAAATATTGCAGTGTTACTCTTGGGGCTTTTTCCAAGTGCTTTAGCTTACTTACTTTGGGGATATGTACTTAAACAGATGCCTTTAATGCAGGCTTCAAATTATTTGTATAGTACGCCTTTAGTGGCAATGAGCATTGCCATCCTATTTTTGGGCGAACGACCATCGATTTATGTTTTGATGGGTGGTGTGATGATTGTAGGAAGTATTGGATGGATGAATTGGAAAAATAAAGTGATTGAATCTGTTCAGAAAACTACAATAGTTTAATAAGAATTAAAAAATGCCTCAATTCAGAGGCACTTTTTGATTCTCATATAAATTATTGCAACATGCTTACATCCGCAATTGCCGTAAATAAACCACGTAATTGCGCGAGTAAACGTAAGCGATTGGCTTTCAGTTGAGGGGCTTCCGCCATTACCATAACGGTATCAAAGAAAGCATCAATTGGTGCACGTAAAGACGCTAATTGCGACAATGCATCGGTATAGTTATGTGCTTCGAGTAAGGGTTGTACCATAGGACCAATACTTTGAAGGGCAGCAAATAACTCTTTTTCCGCATTTTCAGTTAATAAACTAGTATCCACATCACCCGTGATTTGACCTTCTTTCGCCAGAATGTTGGCGACACGTTTATTGGCAGCCGCTAAAGCTTGTGCTTCTGCTAAAGTCTTGAAATGATTCACAGCTTTAACGCGATGATCAAAATCCAGTGGAGATTTTGGAGACAATGCCTGAACGGATTGAATTACATCAATCGCAACACCTTGATCTTCATACATGGCGCGATAACGTGCTTCAATAAAGTTCAATGCTTCATGTTGAGCTTTGACAGGTTCACGTAATTTGCCATGATAGTTTTCAGAAGCAATTTTGGTGAGTTCAACCAATGGCAAGTCTAGGCCTTTTTCAATCAATAGACGCAACACACCAATCGCGGCACGACGTAAACTAAACGGGTCTTTTGAACCTGTGGGTGCTTGACCAATTCCAAAAATACCAACCAATGTGTCTAAACGATCTGCCAATGCAAGGGCAGTCCCTGTTTTGGTTTGCGGCAACACATCACCTGAAAAACGCGGTAAATATTGTTCAGCAATCGCATCTGCTACTTCACTTGGTAAGCCTTCCAGACGTGCATAATAAGTCCCCGCAGTTCCTTGTAACTCAGGGAACTCACCGACGAGTTCAGAGGTCAAATCACATTTCGCCAAAAGACCTGCTTGTTCTGCGGCTGCGCTATCACCATGAGTTAAAGTGGCAATCTGGCTTGCTAACTTGGCAATACGCTGAGACTTATCCCACAGTGTTCCGAGTTCAGCTTGGAATACCATATTGGCTAACTTGTCTTTACGGCTGGCAAGTGGTTGTTTTTGATCCTGTAAAAAGAAGAATTCGGCATCACTTAGGCGAGGACGTACAACTTTTTCATTCCCTTCAATAATTTGGGTTGGATCTTTCGATTCAATATTGGAAATGGTAATGAAGTAGGGTTGTAACTTACCTTCAGCATTAACCAGACAGAAATATTTCTGGTTGTCTTGCATGGTGGTGATCAAGGCTTCTTGAGGAACGGCTAAATAGCGTTCTTCAAAAGTTGCACGTAGCGCAACAGGCCATTCGACCAATGCCGTGACTTCGTCCAATAAATCTGAAGGTACAATTGCAGAGGCGTTGACTTCATCCGCCAATTTTTTGACTTGTTGTTGAATAGTCGCTTGACGTTTTTCAAAATCAGCCACCACATAGGCGTTTTCAAGTGCTGCCAAATAATCATTAGCATGACCCAATGTAATTGCTTGAGGTGCATGGAAACGGTGACCATAGGTCACATTTGCTGCTGGATGATCCTGAATAGTAGCTTGAATGACCTGATCATCTTTGAGCAAAACCACCCATTTTACAGGGCGTACAAACTCAGTACGGCTTGCCGCAGAGCGCATCCGTTTGGCAATAGGTAAATGATCTAAAGCAGTTTGTAAAATATTGGGTAATAATTCATCTAGGCTTTGGCCTTTAATGTCTTTGTAATAGCAGACTTTCTCAACTTTACCTGTTTGAAAAGTTGACACCTGAGCCGCCTCAATGCCTTGACCACGCATGAAACCTTCAAGCGCTTTAGTAGGTTTACCTTCACTATCATAGGCTGCCTGAAGTGCAGGACCATCAAAACGTTTTTGAGTGTCTGCCTGTGCGCCATCGACATCAATAATTTTGAGGGCAAGGCGGCGTGGTGCTGCATGGGCTTCGACTGCTGTGAAGTTTAAACCAGCGTCAGTTAAACCTTTGATCGTTTCTGCTTGTAGGGCATCACGTAATGTTTTTAAATTTTTGGGTGGCAACTCTTCGCAGCCAAGTTCAAATAAGACCGTATGTTGACTCATTATTTGTTCTCCGCTTTTTGCACTTTCGCTGCATCGCTTTCTGCTTGTGCTTTTAATTGAGCTAAAACTTCATCACGTAAGTGTGGCTCTGCCATTGGGAAGCCAAGTTCAGCACGAGCTTGAACATAACTTTGTGCAATAGCGCGTGCTAAAGTGCGTACGCGTAAAATGTATCGTTGACGCTCAGTCACCGAAATCGCCCCACGCGCATCAAGTAAGTTAAAGGTATGTGATGCTTTAACCACTTGTTCATAGGCAGGCAAAGAAAGTTTTGCTTCAATTAAACGAACTGCTTCTGACTCATAAAAATCAAATAGCTCAAATAATTTATCGACAGGTGCATATTCAAAGTTATAGGTCGATTGTTCGACTTCATTTTGATGGAACACGTCGCCATACGTTACGGTTCCAAATTGACCTTTCGTCCAGACCAAGTCATAAACTGAGTCGACGCCTTGTAAATACATGGCCAAACGTTCAAGACCATAAGTGATTTCACCAGTGACAGGATAACATTCAACACCGCCAACCTGCTGGAAATACGTAAACTGGGTCACTTCCATGCCATTTAACCAAACTTCCCAGCCTAAGCCCCATGCACCTAAGGTTGGAGATTCCCAGTTATCTTCTACAAAGCGAATATCGTGGGTGAGGGTATCAATCCCAATCGCCTTGAGTGAGTCCAAATAAAGTTGTTGAATATTGTCTGGGTTTGGCTTTAACACGACTTGAAACTGATAATAATGTTGCAAGCGGTTTGGGTTCTCGCCATAGCGGCCATCCTTCGGACGACGCGAAGGTTGCACATAAGCGGCATTCCATGTTTCAGGACCGAGCGCACGTAAAAATGTTGCGGTGTGGAATGTCCCAGCACCCATTTCCATATCATAGGGTTGTAATACGACGCAGCCTTGCTCCGCCCAATAGTTTTGAAGGGCAAGAATTAAGCCCTGAAAGGTATCAATATGCGATATGGCGCGACTCATGGTGCATCCACTAAAAAATCAAAGAAAAATTGCGTTCAAGTATAAGGATTTTAAAGGGGAGTGGCAAAGATTTCTGCTGAATTAATGCTTGCATTTTTATAAGATCAAAAACCAATAAATAATCTGTGGGTATTTAAAACCTTTATGTTAATTTACTCTGAATACGATACCGACACCGCATGACTTGAGATGAAGTTCATGAATAAAAATCTAAAAACTTATGCTTTTATTTTATCCAGTTTGTTGATGAGTCAAAACCTTTGGGCGCAAACTGAAACAGAACCAGACTTATACAGCCAATGTTTGGACGAAACCATACAGGAGCAGCATTTACCTAGTATTAATAATGCTGTAGTAGACGTTTGTAGTGAACATGCCCGACGGATTTATGAAAAGCAAATTGTGCAATTGTTGGATCAAATTAAAAAAACGGGGAATTCTGAACGTTATAGCAACATTATGAAATCGCAAAAGCTTTGGAAACAATATGTTGATCAAGAGTGTCAGAATGCAGGTGATTATATCGGTTCTCCAATGTATGGATTCTGTCCGATGTCAGAATATCAAAATCGAGTGAAGCAATTGGGTGAATACGTGAATTAAAAGTCATTAACAAGTTTTCTCATAATCATAAGATATAATACAAATACATATTTAAAATAAATCCGCTTATAATTTTGCGACTCAGGCAAGATCAATACCTAGGTGAATTGTGAGCGGTATACAGCAAGATTGGCTTTCGGCCTTAAAACCAAACTTCAAAGTTCTTCCTTTAAAAGAACGATTATTATGCGGTATTGGTGCCTTATGCGGCCTAGCGATTTCTTCCCTAATTAGCTGGTATATATTGGGTGGAATAAATGCCTGGTATATTGCGCCGATGGGTGCATCTTCTGTCTTATTGTTTGCTGTCCCCTCAAGTCCATTGGCACAGCCTTGGAATGTAGTCATTGGCAACACGATAGCAGGGATCATTGGCGTAGCGTGTTCTACATGGATTCCTGATCTTACGGGGGCATTTAGTTTTGCCGTAGGTTTGGCAATATTTTTGATGATGACGACGGATTCATTACATCCTCCAAGTGGAGCAGTTGCAATGACTGCTGTTTTAGGTGGAGAAACAGTTCATCACTTGGGTTTTAACTTTGTGATTTATCCTGTTTTACTTAATTCTGTACTATTGTTGGCATTCGCCTTACTTTTTAATCGCGTGATTGGGCGACATTATCCTTACCCGAAACATGTCAATGAACGTTCCAGTGACCCAACGCCCACACAAAAAGTGAGTATCCAGCCTCAAGATATTCAACGTGCGCTGGATGAACACACTGAATTATTGGATATTAGCCAATACGATCTGGAAAAAATTATTCTCGAAGCACAAGAATTGGCCAATGAAAGACAGGTCAATATTTACGTGTGTCAGGATATTATGAGTAAGGATGTTATCACTCTTGATGAGAATGATGATATTCATCAGGCTTTAAATAAATTTAAACACAATAATTTAATGAGCTTACCTGTGATTCAGGGAGAGGGCCGTATTGTTGGAACTCTGGCTTTATATGAGGTCGTAGAGTGGTTTAAGCGAGCGGCAGATCCGAGAGCGTCTTGGGAACATTTAGTTAAACAGATTATGAATCGTAAAGTGGTCACCGTTACGCCATTGCAACCTATTCAGGATCTAGTGCCTTATTTTGTGGAAAAATCTTTTAATTATATTCCTGTCGTTGAAGATCAAAAATTGATTGGTATTATCAGTCGTGCCGATATGATTGCTGCATTACAACAGCAGCTCAATCAGATTAAATAAGGATTGGACTCAGTAGAATTAAAATTTAAAAAAAAGCTACGATTGTATTTTAGGGGGATCACAATCGTAGCGACCAAAATAACAAGGTCAAATAGTGTGGAGAATTAACGTCTAATTCGTTGCTCTTCATTTACCGTACGAATCGGGTGATACGAGTTCTGCTGATATTGCAGGCGTTCAGTTTTTTTTGGCATGACTAGCCATAAAACTAAATAAACTAAAATGCCAGGGAAAGCAGCACTCATCATTGAAATCAGGACGAAAATAACCCGTAATAAATTTGCATTCCAACCAAAACGTTCAGCAATACCGCCCATAACACCGGCGATCACATGTTGTCGGTTAGAACGATATAAACCAGTATTGGCCATTCAGAAGATCTCCTTAGATAAAAGTAACTACATACGCAATCAAATAATTTTTGCTATGTAATGTATAAAGTGGGGAGAATTTATATGCTTTAAAGGCAGCAAAACTAAAAAATCGTTATTTTATGTAAATAAAATGACTTCATAAAAGCTGAAATAGATAAACTTGCACCAATTTCAAGCAGAAATTGAATTCGTTAAATTATATCAACCTCTCATCATGAGATTTGAAACATAATCATGGTCTTAACCTTATGATATAACGGTCTTTTTTCTAAAAATAAGAAAAAAGGCGGTAAAGATGCTTATCTATGTTTTATTTTAAATTTTCCTTTGCCAGTCTCCCAGTTGTGCAGCAGCGTTTATTGTTTGTACTGTTATTAAGTCTGGGATTGTCGGCATGCGACGGACAGTCAACTGAACACGACATTATGTCTAATGATCGTGCTGGGGTATCTTCTGTGGCGCTAGATTCATCTCCTAAAGATGAACAGGGCAGTAAACTGGTGGATGTTGCAGGACAAGCAACCTTGCCTGCTGAAAGCATAGCCTCTGAGAAGAAATCAGCTTTATTGTCTGATGATGCATTGAAATATGTAGGGCGCTATCACGCGCATATTCGTTGTACTGATCCATTTGCGCGTTGCAAAGGGAACACGGGTGAAGTCGACTATATTTTAAATCTATTGGAGGATGGTTCTGCTTATCGTCAGCGAGTGAGTTTAGGACGTCTGAAAATAGATGATAGCCAGAATACCAAATCTTACCGACATGATAATTGGATGATGGATCAACAGGGGACTCAGCATGAAATTGTGGTGAGTGTCGCAGCTGGAGGAAATCTCTATTTCACGGTGAATGATCAAGATCATTTAAAAATGAATCTCACCAAAACCATGAATGATGATCGTGGTGAAAATCGTCAGCAATTAGGTGAGAGTTTTATTTTGCCTCAGCAAGCGTATATTCTCACACGAATTTACGATACAAAAATATCGAATCAACCTTGAATAAAAAAGTAGTCTCTTTGAACCTTACTCATCAGTGAAGGATGTTTAGTTTAATTTTTAATCTCAATATCCTTTTTTATATTTTAAATTTTTTTAAAAATCAATATTTTATAATTAAATTTGTGTTTTCGTGCTAAAAATAAAGTTTAAAATGACAAGATTTAAACGGGTCTCTTTTCTAAGATGAAAATAAAGAATAGACACAGCGAAAAACCATGCTGCACAATATTGATAATATATTAGAACACTTAGGTTTAGGAACCCTACACCGCACTCTTCATGTCCAATTTAGTAATGTCTCACTCAATACACAGGTTTTCTTACAAGGGATAGAAGGACAGCATTGCCTTAATCAGGGTCTGGAAATTAAATTAACCTGTTTATCCACGAATGCCCATCTTGCACTCAAACACTTCATTGGCTGTCAGGTAGCGATTGATCAAGTGACTGATCTTGGGCAATTTGCCCGACTATCAGGCCTCATTACACAAGCAAGCCAAGGCCAGAGCGATGGGGCGCTTACAATAGACAGCCTCACTGTCCAAGACCCCACTGCACTTTGGCACAAACGACGCAATAGCCGCGTGTTTATGAATAAAAGTGTTGTTGAAATCACAGAGATACTGTTTAAAGAATGGCAAAATAAAAGTGCCTTAT
>NZ_JACVTU010000013.1:0-80668 GCF_016624705.1 Acinetobacter sp. S40 | reverse complement strand
CCAGCATCGCCTTCCAACGCTTTAAGCGCAGAACCACGAATTACTGGAGTGTCATCACCCGGGAAGTCATAAGTAGAAAGAAGTTCACGAACTTCCATTTCTACCAACTCAAGAAGCTCTTCGTCGTCTACTAGGTCGCATTTGTTTAAGAATACGATGATGTAAGGTACACCTACCTGACGTGAAAGAAGGATGTGTTCACGAGTTTGTGGCATTGGACCATCAGTCGCAGCACATACAAGGATCGCGCCATCCATCTGAGCAGCACCAGTGATCATGTTTTTAACATAATCGGCGTGGCCTGGGCAGTCTACGTGTGCATAGTGACGGATTGGAGAATCGTATTCTACGTGTGATGTATTAATCGTAATACCACGTGCTTTTTCTTCAGGTGCTGAGTCGATTTGTGAGTAATCTTTCGCTTCACCGCCGTAAGTTTTCGCACAGATCGTTGCGATTGCAGCAGTAAGAGTTGTTTTACCATGGTCAACGTGACCAATTGTGCCCACGTTTACGTGCGGCTTATTACGTTCAAACTTGGCTTTAGCCATGATGATCTTCCTCATTTACGTCGAAAGCAAGCTACAAGAGGCTACAAAAGGCACCGAAGCTACACAGCACATCGACATTAGTCTAAAAAAACAGACGCCCAATACTTTAAAAGCAGACTAATAAGCCTGCTTTTGAAATTGTTGTGAATTTTCATTCACCAAACTGTATCTGGAGCTCTTATCGAGATTTGAACTCGAGACCTCTCCCTTACCAAGGGAGTGCTCTACCACTGAGCTATAAGAGCGATAATCCTTCGATGGAGCGGGAGACGAGGATCGAACTCGCGACATGCAGCTTGGAAGGCTGCCACTCTACCAACTGAGTTACTCCCGCACAGCGTTGGTACATTTACCACTTCAATCGAAGTTAATGGTGGTGAGAGAAGGATTCGAACCTTCGAAGCTTACGCGACAGAGTTACAGTCTGTTCCCTTTGACCGCTCGGGAATCTCACCAATATCACACTTAACTTTCAGTGCATGTTCTTTACTTCAACAACGATCAACCTTAAGATGGTGCCGGCACACGGATTCGAACTGTGGACCTACTGATTACAAGTCAGTTGCTCTACCAACTGAGCTATGCCGGCGCTTCTTAGTGTTTCGTACGTTTCGTATCGGAACGGTGTGCAGTTTAGCAAAACTCAGAAACGATGCAAGCAGTTTTTTAAAAAAAAACGCTAAAAACTCATAAAATCAATCCGTTTGACGATAATTCAACCGCTTTGATCACTGCGCGTGCTTTTATTTGAGTTTCATTCCATTCTGACTCAGGATTTGAGTCTGCAACCAGCCCCGCTCCAGCCTGCACATAGACTTTTCCATTGCGGATAACACAGGTCCGAATGGCGATCGACATATCCATTTCACCATGCCAACCCAAATACCCAACAGCTCCACCAAAAACTCCACGTTTTACCGGTTCAACCTCGTCGATAATTTCCATAGCACGAATTTTGGGTGCTCCCGATAACGTTCCCGCAGGGAATGTTGCCTTAAAGACATCCAAAGCATCAATATCATCTCGCACTTCACCCTGTACATTAGACACAATATGCATGACATGTGAATAACGCTCGATCACCATGCGGTCGGTCACTTGCACCTTGCCAATTTTGGATACACGCCCTATATCATTGCGCCCCAGATCTATTAACATCAAATGTTCAGCAATTTCTTTTTCATCTGCCAATAGTTCATGTTCCAATGCCAGATCTTCTTCTTTGGTTTTGCCTCGAGGACGTGTACCAGCCAATGGACGCACAGTAGCAATTCCATCTTCAAGTCTGGATAAAATTTCTGGCGATGACCCTACGATATGAAAAGGTTGATCATCCGTCAGAGTTCTTCCTTGGACTAAAAATAAATAGGGAGAAGGATTCAAATGACGTAACGCGCGATAAACCTGCAAAGCATCTCCATCAAAATCTGAAACCATGCGATGACCCGGCACCACCTGCATGACATCACCCGCTCGAATATATTCTTTTACAGTTTCAATTGATTCGAGAAACTTAGCCTTACCGGTTAGAGATTCAAAATGCGGCGCTGTGTGAGTTTTGGCTTGCAAACTAATAGGGGTAGCCAACAAACGCTCTAGAGAATCTAGTTGGTTTTGTGCAGATTGATAAGCTTCTTCATCATTCGTGTTGGCATGAACGATAAAAAAAAGCGTATCTTTTAAATTATCGAAAATAATGACGGTCTTAGACAACATCATCCAGATATCTGGCAAACCCACTGGATCAGCTTCAGGGACATTATTTAAACGAGGCTCAATATAACGCACTGCATCATAACCAAAATACCCCACCAAACCACCAGTAAATTGGGGTAGAGCTGGAATTAACGCATGGGGAGGAACTTTAAACTGGGTTTGATAATCACGAATGTATTGAAAAGGATCGGTACAATTTTGCGTTTCAATTTGCCCCTGCGCATTTTTAATGGTCAACACACCTGTATTGCAAGAAAAAACCGTCGATTCACCCAATCCAATGATTGAGTAGCGCGCCCAGTTTTCACCACCTTCAACCGATTCAAATAAATAGGCTTGTGTATGATCTTTTAAACGCGCAAAAACAGAAAGCGGGGTTTCAGTATCTGCTAAACGCTGTCGATAAACTGGAATAGTATTATAGCCAGCAGCCTTTAATTGTTCAAATTGTGCAAGTGTAGTCATGAATTTCTCTCAATGGTTTTTAGTAAAGCACGATAATGTTGATAAAAGACGCGATTATCGCCATCGAAAAACCTGACCCAAATTCATCCCAAACTCCTTAATACACTCTCTAATAAAAGACTTTCATTTAAACCAATAATTGATCCAGACGATCGACCACTTGTTGCGGATCACTATCGTAAATATTCTCTCCATGATTATAGCCATAGCTGACTACAATACAATCGATACCTGCACGGCGAGCAGCTTCTATATCATTTTTTGAATCACCTACCATTAATGTTTGCAACTGCGTGGTCTTAAATACTTGCATACTATGTAATAACGGCAATGGATCCGGTTTTCGTAAAGGAAGGCTATCTCCACCGACTACAAGCTTAAAATAATGATCCACCCCAAGCTTTTGCAATAATTCTTTTGCCAGATGTTTAGGTTTATTGGTCACACAAGCCATATCAATATGACGTTTTTTACAGACATCCAAGAATGATTGGACCCCCTCAAACAAACGACTGTGAACACATAACTCCTGCGCATAGACTTCTAAATATTTTTCTAATAATTGTTGATGTTTTTCTGGTTCAATTTGACCGAATAAAAACCGTAAAACTGCATCACAAAGTTTGCCTGTGCCCTGCCCAACCCACTGCCGAACTTGAGCTTCAGTAACCTCGGCCCAGCCGAGCTGTTGTAAACTCAAATTCATAGAACGATACATATCTGATGCGGTATCGACTAACGTCCCATCCAGATCAAATAAAATTAATTTACGCTGTTCAAGCTGTAACAATGACATTTGACACCCTGTTTTCAATTTTTAAAAAATACGAAATAAATAAAGGCATGCCCATGCATGCCTTTAATTTCTCAATCAAGGCACTATTTAAAGAACACCCAAGCCAATACTGCCAGAATAATAATGATGATCACAGTCATCAAACCAACAGATGCATTTTTTTGTTGTTCTTTTTCTTGTTCAACTCGGGAAACAGGCTGCTCGATGGGTGTTAGTTCAGGTTCAGCCTGAACCTTGACGTCAACACCCTCTGGAATAGGAGCAGGTTTTGGTACTACGACAGACTCTGGCATACCCTCACGACTGACTGGGGTCGCAACTGCCCGCTCATTTAGGCTTGGCATACCCGCATCATTCATCTCCTGAGCCGGAGTTTTTAACACTTGTTGTACGGGTATTTCTGTTACAGGTTCAACTTCAATTTCTGGTAAGTCCTGATTTTGCTGTGCAGGTGCCAAAACTGAAAATTTGAGTCCTGCAAATTGTACAATATCTCCTTCATGCAATTGAACATCTTGCTCAATACGCAAATCATTGACAAAAGTACCATTTGAAGAATTTAGATCTTGCACCCAGAGCTGATCATCTTTTAAAAGAAGCGCCGCATGCTTACGTGAAACTTCTGCAGCTTGTAAAACCAAATCGGCATCCTGCCCACGGCCAACCAGCAAATCATGATCAATACTTATTTCCTGCCCCGTAAACTCGCCCGTAATCGCTTGTAACTTCCAAGTCATAATTAAACTCTCTAATTTTGATTTAGTAATATCATAACATGCTCAAAATACGATTTCGTGCCGATCCTGTTAAGATGCTGGTCGTACTGTCGTCGTGGTTACTGTATTTTTTGTGCGCTCAACCTCTTTGGCAGGTAACTGCACGGTAGGCTCAACTGCAACAGGCGTAGTCATGACCTGATTCTGCCCTGCTGTTGGAACTTTTTGATAATTTGAAGTTTGCGTTGCAAGTGCCGCAGAAGTGGGTTGATAAATATTATCAACATTATCAGGAAGCTTGGCGAAGTTACCATCCCGATCCATCGACAGCTGAAGACTATAAAGTTGATTATAGCGCTGCTGGGAAATACGACGTACATCATTTGCATCCCCCACAATAGTTGGATGAATAAATACTAGCAAATTACGTTTTTCATTACTGCGCGAATCTGAGCGAAATAAACGACCAACATAAGGAATACTGCTTAACCCTGGAATACCCTGACGTGACAATAAGGTATTATCCGAAATCAAACCACCTAATACTACAGTTTGCCCATGTTCAGCCAACACAGACGTTTTAATTGCACGTTTACTGGTAATTAAGTCTGTAGCCTCACCTTTATCTTGAACAGCAGACACTTCCTGTTCCACTTCCAGACGCACCGTTCCATTATCACCAATATGCGGCACCACTTTTAGGGTAATACCAACATCTTTACGCTCCACAGTCGTATAAGGATTAACACCAGTGCTATTCGTCGTCACCGACCCTGTGACAAAAGGTACATTCTGACCCACTACAATATAAGCTTCTTCATTGTCCATGGTTACAATAGAAGGGGTCGAAAGTAGATTAGATTTAGTATTGGTTTTCAGAGCTTGAATCAATGCACCATATGCTTTACGTGAATCAAAATTCCCTAGCCCAATGGTTGCGCCATTCCCTTTATTGGCACCACCTGCAATAGCAGCCGCAGCACCAGAGGTTCCGCCACTAGCATAGCCTGCGGCAATGGAAGCCAAACTCGCCCCCACATTTCCAAAGCTGATTAATCCAACACCACTACTTAAATCGCCCAAAGCCCATTGAATACCCAATTGATCCGAATCATCACCCGATACTTCAATAATCGCAGCTTCGATCAATACCTGCTCACGGCGAATATCCAACTGTTGAATAGAAGACTCTATTTCACGCATAAGTTGTGGATCTGCTTTGACCACCAATGCGTTTTGTGAACTGTCTGCAATAATACTGACACCGTTATTGTTAAAACTGGTAATCGCATTCTGGTTCTGACTTGAACTGGAATTATTATTCAGATTAATCGACGGCGTTGAAATAGAACTGCTTCCAGTACTGGAACTGTTATTTTGATTACCAATGAGATTATTAATATTATTAGTTGAATTTGAAGTCGAATTATTACGGCTATTATTATTTGAGGATGAGACAGATTGCCCCGTTACTAAGCCCTGTAAAATTTCTGCGAGATTTTTAGCACTTGCATATTTCAGACGAAATACTTTTAGCCCTCCTAAACGGTCAGCAGAAGGAACGTCTAAAGTTTCAATCAAATTACGAATGCGCTTACGACTGCCTGTATCTCCCTTGACCAAAATCCGATTAGTTCGCGTATCTGCGATTATGCGTACACGCGAACCATTGAGGTCTTTAGAGGAACCTGTCGAACTCATCGATTCAAGCAAGCCAATAACTTCTTCTGCCTGGCTACTCTGTAAAGCGACCGATTCGACGTCATTTTGCCCAGTGCCATCCAGATTACGGATAATCGTTTCAAGCTGGGCAATATTCGTCGCACGATCCGAAACAATCAATGCATTGGTCCCTGGCACAGCAGCCAAATTGGCAAATTGTGGCATAAGCGGACGTAATGCAGGAATCAAATCATTTGGATTAGTATTTTCCACCCAAATAACGCGCGTCACCACTTGGTCACCTCGTGCATTATTGCGTGCATCATACGGAACACCTGAGTTCTTGACATTACTGTCTGGAACCAGTTTGACGGTATTACCTGAAGGAATGGCCACTACACCATTGACATTCAAAACCCCTAAAAATAGATCATATACTTCATTTTTATTTAAAGGCTTATTGGAGATCACCGTAACATTGCCACGAACACGCGGATCGACCGCAAAGTTTTTACCTGTAATATCCGCTACTTCATTAATAAATGCAGTTAAATCAGCATCGCGTAAATTAATCTTCCATGTTTGTGCAAAGGCACTTGTACTAATAGCTGCCATCACTGGAGCGGCTGCCAGTAAAGCCCAAAGTGGACGATGATTCAATAAAGCCATAGCCTGCTCTTTTTCCTAACTCGTTATGATGATCAACATCACTTAAAAACTTTGTTGTATGGTCATCACTTGATCACCACGTTTTATTTCTATTTTGACCTGACCTTCTCGCTTCACCTGTTCTAACAGTTGTACGTCATTCTGTCCTTGACCAACTGACTGTCCATTGACGGAAAGAATGCGATCTCCAGATCTTAGACCTAAAGTATTACGAAGTGCCGCAGGGGTACGATCTGTTACTTCATATCCTGATCCATTGGCAGCACTCACTCCCATATTCTGTAAATATTGATCGCGATTTTGCTGCATTTGTTGAATAGCTTGCCCAATCACGGCGTTGGAATTTTGTGCCGCAGCAGGGGGAACCGCAGGCGTTGCAGGAGCAGTTGTGGTTGGAGGTACAATTGGCTGATATAGACCATTTTCAAGCCCCTTAAAACGAATTTCACGAGTCGCACCACCACTTTGACGCAATATCACATGATCCCAATACACTTCTGACAACTGATAAGCGCTATTATCAATGCTATCACCAACCCGATAACGCTCGGCTTTATCATTGACTTTAATTACAGCGGAAGAAAAACGATTGGGGTAGCCAATCATCACACCTTGTAATTCAAAAGTTTGATTATCATTCGCCGCGGTTGCAGTGGGTTCGTTAAATAATGAAAAGCTAGTGATATTGGGAATCTGTGCCTGCATGGATCCTAGTTCAACACGATCAAACTGCATAGCTTGTGGAGGAGCGACCACCCACCAGAATAGTGAAGCCAATTTCCAGCATAACCATACAATTAAAAAGATCAGCACCAAAGCTGATAATTGATCAACTTTCTGCCATGGCATCCGTTGTATACGCTCAAACACTGTTTTCATTAAAATCCACCCGAGAACAATGGTTGACGAGTACTAATGACAAACGTATCTAGCCCTGCTTTACCTTCATAAGAAGGAACATTCAACAGTAACCGCTGGGTAAGCTGGACATCTAGCATCAGGTTTTGGTCAAAGGCCAGATTCGCCATTTTTTGACTACGTTGATCACGAATATCAAGTTGCAGACGCCCATCTTTATCTTGTAATTGTCCTTGTAATGATGGCATGTTCATACGCTCTTGACGCTGCCCAAAGGTATATACCAATTCTCCACCACCCCAATGCAACTGCCCTTCGCTCTGTGTAAATCCTTGTTCTTTTTGATAGTTAAATTTCACATCACTCAATTGAATACTATTTGCTGGCCACTGCCAGTTTACAATTGATTTTAATGTTTCGGGTGCAATCTGACCATTAAGTTGACGAATAATAATTTTTTTACCAAAGCCATAGCCCAAAATACCTTGCAACTGAGTATTACCACTATGAATTTCAACATTAGCAGCTGCCCGCAACAGAATTAAATCCAGCGGACGCGTATTCCAGTGCAAAGAACCTCGCAGATTGCCACGATGCCAATCGGCTTGCCCCTGCCAAATATTGCCACTGACATTACTGAGGGTCTGATTATTTTTAGAGAATTTTGAAATTAACCAATTCGCAGGAATTTGTAAAACCACAAAGACTAAAAATGCAATAACGGCAAACACCCACCACGCCACTTGCTTCGATTTTTTTTTCATTCAGCCATTACCACTATGCAAACTGCCTTTCCCTGTTGAGATTTTTCTCTTTTAGACATTATGCATACTTTTTCAACATCGCCAATTCAACTCTATAAAAAAACCAAGCATTCTTGCTTGGTTTTTCTCACTTTAAGGTGATTGAGTGACAAAAAGATGAAAACTAGATTAAGAAATCTTCAAGTTTGGCACCTTTTTCCAATTCAGCCACTAACCAGCGTGGTTGTTTACCACGACCTGTCCAGGTTTCTTCTGAATTGTTTTTATTACGGTAGCGCGGTTCTACTGATTTACGCGTAGTTTTTTTACGCTTTTGCTCGCCGTACTCAAGTAATTCTTCAACTGTAAAACCAACCGCCTCAGCAACTGCCAAAATTTGATTATATGCATCTTCGATTGCTTGATCTTTTTTAGATGCAATTAAAGCTTCCGCTTCTTCTTGCAAACGTTTTAATTCATCAACCGAAAGATCGCTAATATCTGGTTTCATTAAAAACCTACTCCAATAAACAAAATATTATTCAGACAAAAATTTAAAATTAATTCTTTGAATTAAATTCAAACTAATACTATTTTAGTTCTAGTCCCTTAATCAAGTATTAAAACCAAATTTTAAACAACAAACTACAAATATGATCATTCAGATTACTAGGTCGAGGATTGTATTATATCGAGAGATTTAATTGATCAATGACTCATCTTATAATAAATCATCAATAGCATTAATTAGGACTCAATAATCGAGATCAATTTTCAATCTCAATAAAATTCAATATCACTTAAAAATAGACATTTCTGTCTACTTATTTAAAATTCTTATATTTTGCAAGGTAATATAAAAATATTCAGAAAAATCAAACTACCACAGATCTATTTTTAAATCATAATAAATAAAAAAAGGGGATCATTCTCGAATGACACCCTTAACTACTTTAAATTCATATTCAAGTTATGAAACAAAAAAATGAATTTAGAACAGTCATGTTTTAACTCAGATTAATATTTCTTCTAACCCTTATATCTGTAAAATTAGTTGTAACACACGCTAAGCTTAAAAGCAGATTAAGCATCAAGTTGATGACCTGCTTGTTCTTCCAGCATGATAATTTTCTGTTTCACATGTGCTGGAATAGCCTGTTTAGTTAGGTGAACTGGATCAACCACCACCATGACCGCCTCACCAGTGGCTACAACTTTTTCCTGAGTTGTACTCCATAATATATAATTCATTCTAAACGCACTATTACGAATTTCTTCGATTCTTGCGCCTATTTTTAAAGTATCTGGATAAAATACCGGACTTAAATATTTGCACTGATTTGATGCAACCACGGTATATATTTTCTCATCAAAAATATTCAAACAGTCTAAATAACGAATTCGGGCACTTTCAATATAACGATAATATAAAACATTATTCACATGACCAAAGGCATCCATATCCCCCCATGCTACGACCTGCTCATGAATCACCGGATAGTGTGTAAGCTCATTCATAATCTAACTCATATTTTAAATTGTAGAAAATTAGCATCATTTTCAAAGACTAAGTTTAATTGCTGAATCTGACTTTCATTCAATTGCGACTTAATCCTTAAATAACTCATCAGCACATCATCTGGATACAATTGCAACAATTCATCGGCTTCAATTTGCCGTTTTGTTGCCATATAGACATGCCATTTTGCAAAAGTCAGGATAGGCATACTCAAATAACGCTGCTCAAACTGTTCTATTTTTTTCTCAATATCTCGATAATCTGGATTTTGTTTTAATAATTGTTGTTGAAACCATAAATAAAATACATCTCGATCAAACTGTTCATTCAGCAAATGTAAAGCCAACATTTCATGCTGTAAGCTCATTTCTGGCAACCGTGCAAGCAATTTAAGCCACAACACCTTGCTCGTATAAGGTCGCGTTTTAATTTCTTGCTCTAGATCTAAATAACGCTGTTGGATGGCATGTAAATCATCTAAAGAGGCTTGGTCAAACTGTGTCAGTAATTGCTGCAACCACATATCACGGCTGTGGGGATCAAGATGACCATATTTCAGAGAACGTAAATACACCCAAGGCTGTTGCAATGCCAATTGTCCCCAAAGCACCGTGATGCGTTGTTGATAAGCTTGTTCAATTTGTTTGAGCCAGGGCGATAATTGATGTTGTTGCAAAAACTCTAAATGCGTTAAAGCTTGTTCAGTTTGACCTTTAGCCAAAAAAAGCTCAATACGTTGTAATTCAGCCAGTTCAAATGCCATAGGCGAAGTATGATTCAATGCATTTAAAGCTTGATCATATTCTTCTTTCTGAAATAAAAGCTTTGCCTCAACGATTCCTTTTAGCAGACCCGATTTCTCAAAGACCTGATTAACAAAATTTTGCTGATCTTTTGCAGCTTCCAACAACCAAATTACTCCCAATTGTTCATAGGGATGCAAATGTGAAAGATTAAAAACCGTTTCCAATTTACGCTGTTCACGATGTAAATATCTTCGGACTGTCATCCAGATCAGTTGTACTGATAAAGTCAACACTCCAATTAACAGTAATAATATCCACACATTGGTCTGTAATTGCCAGTCGCGCCAATAGATATAAACATAACCCGCACCATAGCCATAACTCAACACGCTGAGTAAGGCCAATAGGCACAAAGCCACCACGGCATAAGTTTGGAGTAGTGCGCGCATGTATTCTCCTTATCCCAATAGCTCAAGCGTAATGAGTTTAGGTACAGGAAGCGTTGGAAGTTGTTTCAGCTTTTCCAACCGCATTTTTAAATCTTGACTTGCTTTATCTGGAAGTTGTGCTAACTGTTGAGTCGCCATGGTCAAAACATGCTGATATTCAGTTAAATGTCCATCGTTGATGGCCTGGCGAGCCAACAATAGGCGCAGTTGCACTTCTTTTAAAATAATACGTCGATTAATTAACTCCGCAGGGGCGCGATCAACTCGCTGCAATTGAAACCACCCTTCCCAAAAATGCTGTTGTTGCTGTCGCTTTAACTCTACATGGCTATTTTCTTGCGCTGTTTGTAAATCTTTATCTATTAATTGAATCAGATCATCGAAGCTTTGTTGTTGCTGGTTTTTAGAAATAATAAATTGCTGAATTGCTTGTTTATCTTTATTGATACTCTCATGCAAGCTGCGTTCTAACGCAGGCGCGAGTGTATAACCAGGCAATAGCTGATTAAGCTGGTTGAGTTTATCAACTGCATAAATATACTGATGCTGTTGCAATGCAAATTGTACTAACTCTAGTTGTTGTTTGATCACCGCAACAGGGTTTAATGTCGTATGAAGAGATGCCGAGGAAGCGTGCTCACTTGATGAATTAGACGCTGTAGTGGAAGGGTTTGCCAACTGTCGTTGCAAAGCAACTAGATGATCATTCAAATTGGCATTATTCTGCTCAATCTGCGTGATATTTTGTTCAAGGAGATCAAAACGTTGAGAAAGTTGATATGAGTCATAACTTAACTTCGCTAGCCACAGCAAAGCCAAAATCACCATAAACCCGATAAATTTCCTCATAAACGTCCTTCATCTTTCTCTAACTGGGCCAACACAGTGTTAGGCTTTAAGTCATCTACACGGCAAACCGAATAATACGCATTTTGCTGATTTTTATATGTCATTAATATGTGAAATAAACGCTCACCCAATACCATATAACAACATCGATGACATACTGATGGCAAGGCTTCAACTAATTTCAGCCAATTTAACCAACTTGCCTCACTACTCATCAAAACCCATACTTTTTCCTGCTCTGCCAAAATTCGAGATGTCAATATCGGTAGATATTCAACGGTTTCCAAAGGGCAGTGCCTGCTATATAACACAAAATTTAAAACCTCAATACCTTGTGAGGCTAAATGCTGCATCATGAACTGACGCCCACCTTCACCGCGCCAGAATGCAATCTGTTTTAGGCGTGAAGTTTGTTTAAACATCTCAAGCTGTAGCATGCCTTCTGATGTTTCAATCTCAGGTACTTCAGCATTAAGCTGGTATCGCGCAAGATAATCCGCCGTACTTTTTCCAACTGCAACCCATTGAATATGTTTGAGCTGTTGAATGTCTATTCCTGAGCGATGCAGATAGCGCAAACCAATTTCCGCTGCGGTAGGACTCACCACCACAACCACCTGAGTCTGTGCAAGCTGCTGATAAAGTCTAACCAACTCATCTGAATAAGGTGATTCAATCAATTCCAATAAAGGATAATCAATCACCTCATATCCCTTTGCCTGTAGGAATTGATTTAACTGTTCAGCTCGAACTGTAGGTCGGGTATTGATAAATAACATAGCGAGTACAATTGCTTAGTGTAATGCACTTAGTAACTCACCTGCGCCCTGCTGTAAGAGTTGCTGCGCCAGACGAACGCCAAGTTGTTCAGCGTTTTTAATCTGGTCAGACTGCTGTGCACAAAGTAAAGTTTGTCCATCTATGCTGCCCACTCGACCTTCAATCGAAATTTTAGTCCCATTTAAAGTCGCATAGCCTGCAATAGGTACTTGGCAACCACCTTCAAGATACGCATTAAAAGCTCGCTCTGCACGAACACAGTGCCAAGTCTGTTCATGTAATAAAGGTTGAATGAGACCCAGAACATTTTGATCATCTGTACGGCATTCTAGTCCCAGCGCACCCTGACCAACCGCCGGCAGACTCACCTCAACCCCGAGGGTATGACGAATACGACTTCCCAATCCTAAACGCTTAAGTCCCGCACTGGCTAGAATAATCGCATCATATTGATCAGCATCCAGTTTAGACAAACGAGTCCCCACATTGCCACGTAAATCAATAATGGTTAAATCTGGTCGTTGTTTTAAAATTTGACATTTACGGCGTAAACTAGATGTACCTACTCGTGCACCGCGTGGCAAATCATCAAAATGGGCAAAACTGTTAGATACAAAAGCATCGAAAGGATCTTCACGTTCACAAATCACTGGCAAGCATAAACCCTCAGGCAAATGCATCGGTACATCTTTCATGGAATGTACAGCCAAATCAGCACGACCATCCAATAAAGCGGCCTCTAATTCTTTTACAAATAAACCCTTACCACCAATCTTTGCCAGCGGTGTATCCAAGATTTTATCGCCTTGCGTTACAAATTTAACTAATTCCACCTTTAAGTCAGGATAAAGTTCCTGCAATCGAGCACGAATATGTTCTGCCTGCCAAAGAGCAAGCGGGCTTTGACGAGTCGCAATTTTCAAGGTCTGCATAAATCTTGGATCAGTTAAAAACAAACTCTAAACTTAACCCGATCTCTTAAAATTGCAAGTAAAATCTAAGTTAAACAAGCTGAAAACCAACGAATGGCGATATCTTGTTAGAGTTTTTGCATACGTTCGCGTAGTTGCGGTAAATGACGACGACTTACGGAAAGACGCTCACTTACCTCACGACAACGGACTTGATACTGACCCGAAGTAACTAATTCAAGACCTTCAAGATAATCAATTGAAACCAGAGCATTACGATGAATACGTATAAAACGCTCAGGAAACTCTTGCTCAAGTTCTTTTAACGTTTCGTCGATGAGTACACTGCCATTTTTGTGACGTACCGTGACATATTTTTGATCTGCCAGAAAATAATAGATATTTTCAATCGGAATTAGTTCTACGCCACGATAGGTTTTGGCTGTAATTTGATGTCTTTGTATTTTCACGTCGTCCATATCTTCTTTTTGTTTTATCGTACTCAGCTGAGCTTGAGTTAATTTGGTTAAATGATCTAAAACTTGCTGCAAATCTTGTTGGGAAATCGGCTTTAGTAAATATCCTTTGGCTTGAGATTTAAACGCCTCAAGTGCATGATCATCATAAGCCGTGCAGAATACAATCGCAGGCATGGGATCAAAATGACTGATTTGTTCTGCACAAAACAGGCCGTCCATACCAGGCATTTGAATATCGAGCAGAACAACATCTGGTTCATACTGCTCAGCCAGATCAAGCGCATCCTGTCCATTATTAGCAGTCGCGACCACTTGATGCCCCAATTGCGTAACTAAACGTGACAATCGTTCAACCGCCAGAGGTTCGTCATCACAGATTAAGATCCTCATTTCTCCTCCTTGTCGCGTTAACTGGTTTGTTTCGTTTTAATCGGTTAACCCTGACTTATTATTGTTTGCCTGATATTGGTAACTTACCACTGTGGTATACAACCCACGCGCGCTATAGGTTTGAAACTTGACCGTATTTCCATAATACGCTCGGAGACGCTGTTTCACATTATCTATAGCAATACCGTGTCCTTCTCTGGTTTTTATTGTATCGTGACTGTATGGATTGGTAATGACTATACTGACTTGATTTTGCAATATTTCAACCAATACACCAATTTGACATGCCCCACCAATTTTTTCTACTCCATGAAAAATACTATTTTCAAGTAAAGGCTGCAAGGTCAACAACGGAATTTGTATCATTTTAAGTTGTTGAACAGTATACGGAATTTTCCATTCAATATGAAATCGATCACCTAATCGAATTTGTTCGATAAATAAATATTGTCGACAAAGTTCAATTTCATCATTCAAGGTGACTAATTTAAGTTGCTGGAAACTGGCACGAAATAGCTTAGATAAACTGATTAGCATGGTTTCTGCTTTATCTGGATCAAGACTAATCAAGCTAACTACACTATTTAAGCTATTAAATAGAAAATGTGGATGAATGCGCGCTTGCATGGCTTGTATGCGTGCATTCAACTCACTGTATTGCTGGGTCAACCATTGATCACGCACATACATGTAGCGCAGACAAAATGCTCCGAGCAAAACGCCATAGCTTAAATGCATGTCCACACCAGCAAATAAAAGATCGCGATTGAAATGGTGTAGAGTGAAATAACTACCCCAGTGTTGCAAAATATTGCCAATACAAGTGGTTAAAAACACGATGATTTGCAACAAGATAAAACCAATAACCAAGGCGGTGATTTGATTAGTGCGATTAAAAAAAATGTGGAAATGATCTAAAATCGCTGAAAATGACAATACCACCCAGTTAATAAAAAACACATATTGCATAAGCCTTAAGCCCTGCAATGTCTGCCACGACCCTGCTTCTGCCAGTGCCAACACGATCGCTAATACGTTACTGGCCACTATCAATTCCAACAAATGTTGCCACTGACCTATTTTGGTAAAAAAGTAAGAGTTACCTGAAAGTCGAATCTGTTGATTTAAATCCATCGAATTCTGGGCATCGGCAAGCCTTGAGGAATTTGTTATACTCTTTTTTATTTTTCGCTTTTTTTTACCGAGCCAACATGACCACATCTTCGAATTCCCCTCATTCATCTGCCCAGAACCAGACATCTGGTATGTGGGGCGGTCGCTTTAGTGAAGCGACAGATGCTTTTGTTGCTGAATTTACCGCATCTGTACAATTTGACCAACGCTTTTATAAACAAGATATCGCCGGTTCGATTGCCCATGCCACTATGTTGGCAAAAGTAGGCGTCCTTACGGATGCTGAACGTGATGACATTATTCAGGGCTTAACAGCAATTAAGTCTGAAATTGAGGCGGGCCAGTTTGAATGGCGTATCGATTTAGAAGATGTACATATGAACATCGAGTCTCGTTTGACTCAACGCATCGGTATTACAGGCAAAAAACTACATACAGGTCGTAGCCGTAACGATCAGGTCGCGACCGATATTCGTTTGTATTTACGTGATGAAATTGATGATATTTTATCGATTCTACTGCGTTTACAAAAAGGTTTACTGGGCTTAGCTGCAAAAAATGCCAATACCATCATGCCTGGTTTCACTCATTTACAAACAGCACAACCTGTGACTTTTGGACATCATTTATTGGCTTGGTTTGAAATGTTCATTCGTGATACTGAACGTCTGCAAGATTGTCGTAAACGTGTCAATCGTATGCCGCTGGGCTCTGCTGCATTGGCAGGCACGACCTATCCGATCGATCGTGCTTATACTGCCGAACTTTTAGGTTTTGAAGCAGTATCTGAAAATTCACTGGATGCTGTTTCTGACCGTGATTTTGCTATTGAGTTCAACGCTGCAGCAGCTTTAATCATGATGCATTTGTCGCGTATGTCTGAAGAATTAATTTTATGGACATCTGCTCAATTTAAATTTGTAAATATTCCTGACCGCTTTTGTACAGGGTCATCGATTATGCCGCAGAAGAAAAATCCAGATGTACCTGAGTTAATTCGTGGCAAATCTGGTCGTGTTTTTGGTGATTTAATCAGTCTTTTGACGCTGATGAAAGGTCAACCTTTGGCTTACAACAAAGACAATCAGGAAGATAAAGAACCACTTTTCGATGCGATTGATACAGTTCGCGGTTCGCTTATGGCTTTTGCAGACATGATTCCTGCCCTAGTGCCAAATATCGAAATTATGCGAGAGGCTGCACTTCGTGGTTTTTCAACGGCTACAGATCTTGCAGATTATCTGGTGAAAAAAGGTGTGGCATTCCGTGATGCTCATGAAATTGTGGGTAAAGCTGTGGCGCTAGGCGTGCAGGAAGATAAAGATTTATCTGAATTATCTCTTGAACAACTTCAGCAATTTTCAGATTTAATTAGCGCCGATGTATTTGATAAAGCATTAACGCTAGAAGCCTCTGTCAATGCGCGTGACCATATTGGAGGAACTTCCCCAAAACAGGTGGCGGCCGCGATTGTACGTGCTGAAAAACGTCTTGAACAACTTTACGCTTAAGGAAAACTCATGAGTCGCCAAGTATTTTGTGTTAAATATCAAAAGGAAATGGAAGGTCTCGATTTTGCACCATTTCCTGGAGCGAAAGGTCAGGAATTATTTGAGCATGTTTCTAAGCAGGCTTGGCAAGAATGGTTACAGCACCAAACCACATTAATTAACGAAAAACGCTTAAATGTATTTGAACCAGAAGCTAAAAAGTTTTTGGAAGAACAACGCGAGAAGTTTTTCAATAATGATGAAAGTGTCGAAAAAGCTGAGGGCTGGAAGCCTGAGGAAAATTAAAGCATCGTTTTAGCTTTCTTCACGATATCTGCAAAAAATTTTCTTTAAAAAGTAGTCTTAGTGACTACTTTTTACGTTTATTACATAGAAACATATAATATTACATAGCCTCACAAGACTCTGCATGATTCTTTCAATTTTTCTTCCTATAATGATTCCATAGCAAGGCATTAAGCATCCCCCAATGCAGCCTTACGATGTTTTCTTCCCAGATTTCTCCCCCCAAGAAATCTGGGATTTTTTTGTCCGTCTTTTCTTACGCAATCTATCTACTTTTATCCCTCGCATAATTTCAATCATTTTAATATTCTAAAGTTGACGTCAGCAGGAAGCAGACGAATTATTATCATATTTGCTGTGAAGCATCACCGAAAGGATATCGGATACTATTTAGGCACACATCTCATCGATAAAAAAAGACCTTGAAATAATTCAAGGTCTTTTTTATGGGCATAAGCTTCAGAATATTTTTATCCGCGATGCACTTTTTCTTCGATTTCTTCTATGCGAGTATGTCGGACATCTAGACCTTTGGCGATATAAATGACTTGTTCAGCAAGATTACGAGAATGATCACCAATACGTTCCAGTGAGCGCAATACCCACATTACATTAATTACCCGTGAAATATGACGAGGATCTTCAATCATGTACGTCATTAATGTACGTGTTGCTGACTGGTATTCACGATCAATGTCGGCATCTGCAAGCAATACCTGCAACGCCTGTTCTGCATCCAAACGCGCAAAGGCATCTAGCGCGTCATGAATCATGACTCGAACTTGATTACCAATATGACGTGTTTCCATATAACCACGTGGTGAGCCGCCTTCTTCACACAAGTTCTGAGCAATACGGGCAATTTTGGCCGCTTCATCACCAATTCGTTCCAAATCTGTATTGGCTTTACTCATAGCCAATACCATACGCAAATCAATGGCAGCAGGATGACGACGCGCCAAAATCAAAGTCAAACCTTCATCAATATCTCGTTCAAGTTGATTCACGGTATTATCTTTAAACTGAACATCAAGTGCCATGTTGACATCGGTATCCAATAGGGCATGAATAGCATTGGCTACTTGTTGTTCGACCAAGCCGCCCATGGTCATGAATTTCGTGTTTACATCTTGCAAATCTTCATTGAATTGCGAAGAAATATGATGACTTAACACAGGATTACTTGGACTCAAGGGAGCCTCCCATCAGGATCGAATGAACAAACAAGGATAGACCGTGATTAAAACATATCCAGCATGAAAGTTTTATGACAAAAACCGCAATTTTGGCATTTTATTGAGACTTATAGACCAACCAATGATTTAACTCTAACAGATCTGTTTCATTGAGTTGACCAACCGATGCCTTTAATTTTAAAACATTCAAAACATAGTCATATTGAGCATTCAAATAATCTTGTCTGGCATTAAATGCATTACGCTGTGCTAACAGTACATCCACCATAGTTTTTAAACCTTCATTATAGCTAGCCCTCGAAGCATGTGAGACTAGATCGGCCGAATCCATCGCCGCTTTACGCGCTTGTAATTTAGCCTGATCCGTTTGTACCTGCATAAAAGCCTGTTTGACCTCAACCGAAGCATTGCGTTTGGCTGAATCAAGCTGATATTGTGCTTTACTCAATTCCACGGTTGCTTTTTTAATAGAAGTGCGAGTACGTCCCCCATTAAAGATATTCCAGTTCATTTCTACCCCAATCTGATCAAACTTACCATCATTGGAAATCAGGGTTTCAGGCGTTTGTTTGGTATAACCATAACTCGCAACAGCATCTATCTGTGGATAAATTGCAGCTTTTTCCACACGGCGAGCATCATCAGCATATTGTTGTTGCAAACGAGCTTGTTGAATAGATAAATTTTGCGTCTGTGCGAGATCAAGCCATGCATCAAGTTGTGCTGGATACGGCTTTTGAAACTCAAAATCATCCGGTAATACTGCTAGTTTTTCATTCTGATACGGCCCAATAAACTGGCTTAATTTTTCTTGTGCCACCATCACCTGAACTTGTCCACCAATCCGATTGGCACGTGCATTTTGATATTGCGCATCAGCTTCACTGACATCACTTCGCGCTATTAAACCCTCTTTAAGTTTGGCATTCATCATATTGAGTTGCTCAAGCAAGGCTTTTTCTTCCTGCAAATAAGCAGCCGTCAAGGATTGTTGACGTAACACCTCAAAGTATGCCTGTGCAACGTTTAATACGTGTTCCTGTTTTTGCAATTTTAAGGTAATTTCACTCAATAAAACCGATGTTTTTACCTGCTTATAGCCTTCCCATGCATCAACACGAAATAAAGGTTGACGTGCATTTAAAGCAATTTGTTTTTGAGTTGAAGTATTGCTAATCAAGGCATTGGAAAACTCTTCCGAACCTTCTATTCCGCCTAAATCACCAAAATCTCCACGTTTGGTAGTTTGATGGTTCCGTGTGATATTTCCTGTCAATGTGACAGTCGGCAACAAATTACCCGTTGCCAGCCCCAAATTCAGTTTATCTGCTTCAAATTGATAAACATTCGCCTGCCATGCGGGATCATTTTTTTTGGCGCGATCATACGCTTCCACTAAGTCAAGGGCAAAACTAGAAATGGAAACACCACATAAACTGGTCATGAGCAGTATTTTTTTTATGGTCATGAAACTTATATCAATCCTGAAAAGTTGCTCACTAAGACTAAGAAAAATGAATTAAAAATACAATCGGCAGGATGTGGGGAATTGTAGTAAATCCATGTTAGTATTGGGCCATGCTTGACGGAGCGCGAGTAATGACTCGCTGAGATTGGGTAAATCTATTCTTCTCTTTGAATATATTTGATCCCAAGTACCGTTGAACCTGATCAGGTTAAGACCTGCGTAGGAATCAAGCCATCTAAAAAACTATATCGCTCAATTTATCTATTTTTTAAAGATAACTGTATTTGCGTTTTTTTGGTTGCTTGATTCGTTAGTGTTTTTCATAAGGATCATGCCATGAACCAGTTAACGAATCTTTCCCCTGCTGATGCACCCACCCAATATGCACAGGCTTCAGCACAACACGAACAAGATGCCAAAGATTTAACCCGCATTTTACCTGCTTCCCGCAAAGTTTATATTCAGGGTTCTCGTCCAGATATCCAAGTGCCTTTTCGTGAAATTTCTCTCACCGACACCCCAACAGGTTTAGGCGGTGAACATAACCCACCACTCATGGTTTATGACACTTCTGGCGTTTATACTGATCCCGATCTCCAGATTGATCTAAATCAGGGTTTACCTTACGTACGTCAGACTTGGATTGAGGAACGTCAAGATACTGATGTGCTCTCAGGCCTAACTTCAAAATTTGGTCAGGAACGTTTAAAAGACATTCGCACCGCAAATATTCGCTTTGCTCATATTCAGAACCCACGTCGTGCTAAGTCAGGTAAAAATGTCACGCAAATGCATTATGCCAAGCAAGGCATTATTACTCCCGAAATGGAATATATCGCGATTCGTGAAAACCAGCGTCAACGTGAAGGTGTGGATATGCGCCAGCATGCTGGGCAAAACTTTGGCGCCAAGAATTTAACTGAAATTACTCCAGAATTTGTACGTCAGGAAGTCGCCGAAGGACGTGCCATTATTCCAGCAAATATTAATCACCCTGAATGTGAACCGATGATTATTGGTCGTAACTTTCTGGTAAAAATCAATGCCAATATCGGCAACTCTGCGCTGGGCTCATCCATTGATGAAGAAGTCGCAAAAATGACATGGGCAACGCGCTGGGGTGCGGATACCATCATGGATTTATCTACGGGTAAAAACATCCATGAAACCCGTGAATGGATTATTCGTAACTCGCCAGTACCCATCGGTACAGTTCCAATCTATCAAGCTTTAGAAAAAGTAGATGGAGTTGCAGAAGACCTAAACTGGGAAATTTTTAAAGATACATTGATTGAGCAAGCTGAACAGGGTGTAGATTATTTCACGATTCATGCAGGCGTATTGCTCCGTTATGTCCCAATGACTGCAAACCGTTTAACCGGTATTGTATCCCGCGGCGGTTCTATTATGGCTCAGTGGTGTTTGGCACATCACGAAGAAAATTTCCTGTACACCCACTTTGATGAAATCTGTGAAATCATGAAAGCCTATGATGTGTCCTTTAGTCTAGGCGATGGTTTACGTCCGGGTTGTATCCAAGATGCCAATGACGAAGCGCAGTTTAGTGAACTCAAAACTTTAGGTGAATTAACGCATCGTGCATGGGAGCATGATGTACAAGTCATGATTGAAGGTCCTGGGCATGTGCCTATGCATATGGTCAAGGAAAATATGGACTTACAGCTTGAAGTTTGTAAAGAAGCGCCATTTTACACACTTGGCCCTTTAACCACCGACATTGCGCCAGGTTATGACCACATTACTTCTGCAATTGGTGCAGCCATGATCGGCTGGTATGGCACTGCGATGCTCTGTTATGTAACACCCAAAGAACATTTAGGTTTACCTAATAAAAAAGACGTCAAAGACGGTATTATTACTTACAAAATTGCAGCTCATGCAGCGGATCTTGCCAAAGGTCATCCGGGTGCACAGGCTCGCGATAATGCCCTGTCTAAGGCACGTTTTGAGTTCCGCTGGGAAGACCAGTTTAATCTGGCGCTTGATCCGGATACTGCACGCAGCATGCATGATGAAACCATGCCTAAAGAGGCGCATAAATCAGCACACTTTTGTTCAATGTGTGGTCCAAAATTCTGTTCAATGAAGATCACTCAAAATGTGCGTGATTATGCTCAAAACCTAAACCATGCGGCATCTTCGACAGCCAATGATTTAGAAGTTGAATCAGGTCTCAAAGCGATGAAAAATGCCTACCACGAAAACGGTCAAAAATTATACCAAAAAGTCTAAGCAGTCCAAAAAAAGCTTTTGTGTTTAATTTGATCTCGGTTAGGATGAAATTATTGTATTTCATCCTAATTTTGACCTATGAACATAGTTGAACACGCTACTTTTTCTCACAATGATGTCGAGATTCATTCACGCGAATACGTGTTCCGTGGGTTTGTGCAGGTTGAAAAAGTCAGCCTGCGACATCGCATGTTTAATCAAAATAATTATATTCCTGAAATACAAAGAGAACTCATCCAGCGCAAGACAGCCGCAGGGGTTCTGCTTTATAATGATGCACAACAACGATTTGCTTTGATCGAACAGTTTCGAGTGGGTGCAATGGATGATCCAGATTCTCCGTGGCAACTTGAAATTATTGCAGGTGTTTTAGATGGTGATGAATCGCCTGAAACCTGCATTTGCCGTGAAAGTCTGGAAGAGTCTGGCTGCCAAATTGATGAACTAGAACATCTGTTTAGCTTCTACCCATCAGCTGGCGCATGTTCTGAAGTCTTTCATCTTTATGCTGCACAGGCTGATTTGCCTAAACATGGTGGAGTACATGGTGTTGCAGATGAAGGAGAGAATATTCAATTGCATATTTTTAATTATTCTCAGTTAGAACTGCTTTTTAAGAATAGGCGCTTAAAAAATGCACCTGTAATTATGGCACTGCAATGGCTGAGTCAGAAAATTAAAATGACAAAAACCGCCAAGGGGTAATCCGTGAGTTTTCAGGTTGTGCCATCTTCATCTCAAGAATATGTTCTGATTCAAATCACGGACACGCACTTGCTCGAACAGCCTGAACAAGAGTTTGTTGGGATGAATCCTGAGCAAAGCTTTCATCAGGTCATGGCTCATATCCAAAAACACTATCCGCATGTCGATACGATTATTCATACTGGTGATCTGGCACAAGCGCCTAAAACTAAAACCTATCAACGTTACCTGCAATTTATGCAGCAGTTCGGGATACCTTTTTTTCAGACACCGGGAAATCATGATGATGAAAAATACTTCCCTTTCCACGAAGAACATCCCCAGCAACCGGTTCTAATTGAGCTAGGCAATTGGCGTATTATTTTACTTAATAGTGCCGTCAGCAATCGAGTCGACGGCTTTATATCGGCACAGCAACTTGAACAATTAGCGCATTTGCTTGAACAACATCAAGCTTATCCCACTATTTTGGCTTGTCACCATCACCCATTTGAAATGCATTCTAAATGGATCGATCAACATAAACTTAAAAACAGTCAAGCGATCTTTGAACTACTAGAACGCTTTAAACAGGTTAAAGCCATTTTGTATGGTCATGTTCACCAAAATTCGAGTAATTTTTGGCAGCATGTTGAATGTCTATCTACGCCATCCACAAGTGTGCAATTTAAACCCTGTAGTGATCAATTTGCACTCGATGCAGTCGCACCTGGGTATCGAGTTCTCAAGCTTAAAATAAATGGTGAGTTTGAAACTCAAGTGCAACGTCTGGAACATATGACTCACCACATAAATACTGAAATATCAGGATACTAACTGTCTCTTTTTTGGGTTTTTCTTTATGCTCATCCTCCTTTAGAAAATCTTTGCAACGAAAAGCCGTCAAAGATGACTATCATCTTGCAAAAAAAATCTATATGATGACGACCCCGATCGAAAATACGCCGACGGGATGGAATAAAAAACACTTGCATACCACCATATTTTTTGCGTATAGATAGTACGTGTATGATGAGGAATGCCCTATATGGCGAATGACAACCAAAACCAGGTCTTGGACGAAAACACCGATGTTTTAGACGGTGATAAAACCGCAGTAAAACGTGCGCGTAAAGCAAAGCCAAAGGCTGCTGACGGGGGCACTACTGCAAGTTTATTTGGTATTGAGCCTTATCAGCCAAAGAAAAACGAAGAATATATGTCGGATGGCCAACTTGAGCACTTCCGTAAAATTCTACAGGCATGGAAAGCTGAATTGATGTCTGAAGTAGATCGCACCCTCAACACTATGCAGGATGAATCTACAGCTTTACCAGACGTAAATGATCGTGCGACACAGGAAGAAGAGTTTGCAATCGAACTGCGTACCCGTGACCGCGAACGTAAATTGATTCGTAAAATCGAGCAATCGCTAGAAGACATCAAATCAGGTGATTACGGTTACTGTGAAACCTGCGGTATTGAAATTGGCTTGCGTCGTCTAGAAGCACGTCCAACTGCAACTCAATGTATTGACTGCAAAACACTTGCTGAAATCAAAGAGAAGCAAAACAACGGTTAATTGTGACTGTTAAGCACTTATCAGCCAAGAATTGCTTGGCTGTTACGCAGCAGCGAAGCGATGTTTCGCTGTCTCGTTATTCAGGTCGTTTTGCGCCCTCTCCTACAGGCCCATTGCATTTTGGCTCACTAATTACTGCTGTCGCCAGTTATTGTGATGCAAAATCACAACAGGGAAGCTGGCGGGTTCGTATCGAAGATACTGATATTCCTCGCATCTATCCAGACAGTGAAGCGCATATTTTAAATAGCATTGCTGCATTTGGTTTTGAAGTAGATGATGAAATCATTTTCCAACGTCAACGTTTATCTATTTATGAAGATGTAATTGAAGAACTCAGACAAAAACATCTGGTTTATGCCTGCCAATGTACCCGAAAAATGCTGGGTTCCAATGCTATTTATCAAGGAACTTGTCGTAATCTCGATCTAGACTTTAACGATCAAGCAATTCGGGTAAAAGTCAGCAATGAACTTATTTGCTTTGAAGACCGTTTACAGGCCCAACATTGTAGTCACCTCCAGCAAGATTTAGGTGATTTTGTTCTAAAACGTCGTGATGGCATTATTAATTATCAGCTTGCGGTTGTGGTAGACGACTATTTGCAAGGCATTACGCATGTAGTACGTGGTTCAGATTTACTCGATAATACTGAGCGTCAAATCTGGTTAGGCCATTTGCTTGGCTATCCGCCTTTAAGTTATATGCATTTGCCTTTGGCAATGAACGCAAATGGTCAAAAGCTTTCCAAACAAAATCTGGCACACGCATTGGATTTAAAACAAGCCCCACTGTTATTGGCCAATGCACTCACTGCGTTACATCAAACTTCCGTTGAACTTGATCTACCACAGAACATGTTAAAACAAGCAATTGCCCAATGGGATATCAATAAAATTCCACATCAAACCGAATTAAATGGCTCTTTTTTCTAATCAATAAAAAACCCAGAGTTTTCATCTGGGTTGATTCATATCGATCTTAGATGTTTAGAAATTTGATTCTTCTCGATCTGGGTTAACTTCTTGAGTAGAAGAGTCAATCTTAAGCACTAAACTAATCATGGCGGCGCACATCATTAACGATGTTCCTCCATAACTAATAAAAGGTAAGGTTAAACCTTTGGTCGGCATCAAACCCATGTTCATGCCTGCATTTACCAGAATTTGAAGCAGAAAAATAATACTAATGCCGTAAGCCAGATAGCCTGCACGCAAAAAGTTATGTTTTAAAGCACGATGACCGATCTTGATACAACACGCCAACATACCAAAAGACAAAATCAAAACTAAAGAAATTCCAACAAAACCAAATTCCTCACCCAACACAGCCAGCATGAAGTCGGTGTGTGCTTCAGGTAAATACGAAAGTTTTTGTACACTATGGCCAAGACCGGTTCCAAACCATTCACCACGCCCAAAAGCCATCAATGCATTAGAAAGCTGATAACCCGTTCCCAATGGATCTGCCCATGGATTAGTGAATGATAAGGCCCGTGCCATTCGATAAGGTTCAAATACAATCAGGAAACCAATACCCATGAGCACTGCACCCAGCATAATCGCAAACTGGGTTGGCGGCGCACCTGCCAAAAAGAAAATTCCGACCATCATGAGAACAATCACTACGGTCGCCCCTAAATCAGGCTCGGCAATAATCAATCCCACAGTAATCGCCATAACACCACTTAGACGTAATAAACCTTTCCAGTGTGTGCGAACTTCTTTGGCACGACGTACCACATAATCTGCGGTAAAAATCGCCATCATCACTTTCGCTACTTCGGTCGGCTGCAAGGTAAATCCTGCCAGTCGAATCCAGCGCTTAGAACCATTTACCTCTGCACCAATGACCAGTACAGCTAGTAACAGTACAATGGTAATTAGCCATAAAGGAAAGGTATTTCTAAACCAAAGATTCAACGGAACTTTGTACACCAGATAGGCGATCACAGCCGCACTGGCAATCGAAATCGCATGACGCACCACATAGTGAAATGGATTTTCATGCATATATTCAGCATAAGGCATGGAAGCTGAGGCCACCATGACCGAACCAATACACAGCAAACAAACCACACAGAAAATTAGCAGATTTCTTGCCGTCATTTCAGCAGGGAACTTGGGTATCCAGCGCTCATAGAGCTGGTTAATTTTTGTTATGGTTGTCTGAGCAAAGCCAGCCATCGCATATTCCTTATTTTTTGTTCTGATTAAACCAGTGCATTAACACAAGCAACAAACTGATGCCCGCGATCTGGATAGCCTTTAAACATATCAAAACTCGCACATGCTGGAGATAATAATACCACGTCATGTTCAGTGGTTTTTTCCTGAGCGAGTTCGACCGCCTGTTTCAAGCTTTGTGCATGGATCAATTCTGTAGCCCCTTGCAAAGCAGTATCCAGTATCGGCGCATCTTCACCAATCAGGATTGCGGCTTTGACATATTTAGCAACTGAATCTTTAAGTAAACTGAAATCCTGACCTTTACCCTGCCCACCTAAAATCACCACGACCTTAGCGTGTTGTGGCTCAATTGCTGCACCTAAGCCATCAATCGCGGCTAGCGTAGCACCTACATTTGTACCTTTGGAATCATTATAATAACGCACTCCATGCACGGTTTTGACATATTCGCAACGATGTTCCAGCCCCTTAAATTGCTTTAAAGTCTCTAACATTGAATCTCGTGGCAAACCAAGGGCTTCGCCTAACGCCAGACAAGCCAAAGCATTAGCAACATTATGTGTGCCTTGAATATAAAGCTCTGAACTTTTGATTAAGCGTTCACGACCTCGTGCTAACCACAAAGTTCCATTGTCTTCACGCAAAATACCATACTGATTGAGATCAGGTGCACTTAAGCCAAAACTTTGCATCGGTGTTTGATCAGGAACCAATGGTCGGGTCAAACTATCATCACGGTTATAAACGACTTTTTTTACACCCTGAAAAATACGATGCTTGGCTTTATGATAACCAAACATATCGCCATGACGATCCAAATGATCTTCACTCATATTCAACACAACGGCTACGGCTGCATTCAGATTAGATGTAGTTTCAAGCTGAAAACTGGATAATTCCAATACAATTAATTCAGGCTGATCTTTCAGTAAATCCAAGGCAGGACGACCTAAATTTCCCCCAACAGCGACTTTTCGACCAGCATCTTGTGCCATTTGTCCAATCAATGTCGTTACAGTACTTTTTGCATTTGAACCCGTAATTGCAACAATCGGTACATCCGTAGCACGGCGAAGCAGTTGAATATCACTGACAACGGGAATCCCTTTATCAATAGCTTGTTGAATCTCGGAAAGTTGTGGAGCTAATCCCGGACTGAGGATGATTTCTTCAGCTTGTAAAAGCAAATCCTGATCCAATTGACCAAAACTTGTTTTGACATCTGATGGAATCTGGTCACAGCCCGGAGGAGTTTCACGTGAATCAGTTACCGCAACCCGATAACCCTGTTCATGTAGAAAATTCACAGCAGAAACACCTGAAACTCCAAGTCCTGCCACGACTTTTAAACCACCCCGTTGTATTAGCATATTTGCCCCGCATTTTACTGCCTGAATCGAATGGCAAAATGTTAGCACTTTCGGGTTTTGAATACTTTTTCTGTTTGCACCTTATTCATCGTTTTTTGTGTCAGCGCGTAAAAAAGCCATCAAATTGATGGCTTTTTAGACAAAACAACTAAAAACAAATTTAATGCCATTTCACCGGCTTTACTTCATTATTTTTTGCTATCGGCTTGTCATCTACTGAACAGCCACAGCCTCCTGCACAACCCACTGACATTTTTGGTTTTAGCCATTTTGCCAATGCTTTCCAGCCCTGTCGCTCGCAAAAGGCCGACAAGGCAACAAATGTCGCATTGGCAGTTTTTGGAAATACTTTTTTGAATACAACTACGGTACTCCAAATTACTAACACCGCAATAATCAAATATTCAATCATTTCAGCCTCCTTAAGCTTTTAAGAGCTTAAACGAAAATACGGGATGCTAACTGATACGTGAAGAACGACATTAAATACGCCAATCCAAACAGATATGCTGTCATAACCGCTACACTTTTCCATGAACCCGTTTCACGACGTACAGTTGCAAGCGTTGCTAAACAGTGAGGTGCATAAATAAACCAAACCAGTAAAGACAGACCTGTTGCCAATGACCAACCTGTATCAGGCGCACTGATTAGCTGAGTCAGGCTTTGCGCTACCGCATCATCTCCACCTGTCGCAGACAGCGCATAAACTGTTCCTAATGCCGCAACCACGACTTCACGTGCCGCCATCGCTGGAATTAGAGCGATACAGATTTGCCAACTAAAGCCTATCGGAGCGAAAATTGGTTGAATCAGATGGCCCAGCATTCCTGCAAAACTATAGTCAATGTCTGGTAGAGTTGCACCTTCTGGCGGTTGTGGAAAAGTACACAAGAACCATAACAACACTGACAACGCGAAAATAATACCACCAACACGTTTCAGGAAAATCTTGGCTCGATCCAGCAAGCCAATACCCACACTCTTAAAGTTTGGGAAACGATAACTTGGTAATTCCATCAGTAAAGCATGCTGTGACTTGTCTTTCTGTAGGAATTTCATCACAAAAGAAACCACCAATGCACTCAAGATTCCCGCCATATAGAGACCAAATAATACCAGCCCCTGCAGGTTAAAAATTCCCCACACCGTCTGACTTGGAATAAATGCTCCAATCAATAAGGCATAAACAGGCAACCGTGCCGAACAAGTCATCAGTGGCGCAACCATAATTGTGGTAAACCGATCACGCGGATCACTAATACTACGTGTCGCCATAATGCCAGGAATAGCGCAGGCAAAACTTGATAAGAGTGGAATAAAAGCTCGTCCACTTAAGCCAGCTTTAAACATAAGTTTATCCAGCAAGAAAGCAGCTCGAGGCAAATATCCAGACTCTTCCAATACCAGAATAAAAAAGAACAGAATTAGAATTTGCGGCAAGAACACTGCAACCGCGCCTGCCCCTGCAATAATTCCATCTACCACCAGACTATGTAGTAAGGGCTGTGAAATAAAGCCCCCTAATGCTTCACCCAACCAACCAAAGAAAGTTTCGATACCATCCATAAATGGTGCAGCCCAAGCAAATACAGCTTGAAATACCACAAACATTAAAATGGCAAGACTGAGTAAACCAAGTACAGGATGTAAAAAGATTTTATCCAGAAAATCTGAACGTTTATCTTCTTGTTCAACATAATGTACAACATCATTCAAAATGGTTTCAATTTTCTGATGATGACTGCCTTTTAGTCCACTTAACTCGGTATGTGGTACACTAAATTTATTCTGATCCAATGCAATTTTGAGCGTTTCAACTCCAGCATTTCGTACAGCAACGGTTTCAACTACAGGGACACCTAAACGCTCAGAGAGTTTTTGGGCATTGACCTGAATCCCGCGACGACGTGCTTCGTCCATCATGTTCAGTACGACTAGCACTGGACGACCAAGTTCCAAAACTTCAAGCACCAAACCCAAATGAAGTTTTAGGTTAGTTGCATCGACTACACATAAAAATGCGTCCTGTTGTTCTTCACCCTCGATTTTACCCACGCAGACATCACGGGTAATGGCTTCATCAGGACTGGTGGCATTTAAACTATAAGTTCCAGGCAAATCAAGTACACGTACTGATCTTTTAGAAGGCAACTCAAAGAAACCAACTTTGCGCTCAACCGTCACTCCTGCGTAGTTGGCCACTTTTTGACGAGTGCCTGTCAACTGGTTGAATAAAGAAGTCTTACCACAGTTCGGATTTCCAACAAGGGCTATACGAAGAGCTTCACTCATGCTGGAACTCCATCGTTCTGGCTAATTTCAATTTTTTCGGCTTCAATTTTACGCAGCGCAAAGCGCGTAAAACCCAACTGAACGAGAATAGGATCCCCTCCAAATACGCCTTTGGTAATGACTTCAACTTTCTCACCGGGAACAAAACCGAGGGTTTCCAAGCGACTTGCGACAAGGTCTTGCTGATCTGCATTGCCATCTACGGTACGATTGACCTTGGTGATGATGGCAGTTTGCTTAACTTTTAACTGTGATAAACGCACCGCATCTGATCCTGAACTCTTTTATATAGTATAACGTCAAATGAGAATAATTAACAAATAAGGAAGAATTACAATTCTCATCACCTAACTGGTCTCGACAGCTCCTTGATTTTCACCTAAAGTGCTGATCATGCAAGAGATAAACAAAATGACCATCACCAAGAAACCACGTATTCCTGCGGCCGTACACATCCCTGAACAATTTAGTTTTTTACAAGGTTTTCGTGATTATCTAGTGGCTCAGAGTGTGAGCCCACATACCCGTAATGCGTATTTGAGTGATTTAATCCAATGTGGCGATTTATCTGCTGTTAATTTGACCGACTGGTCAAGTAATGACGTTTCGGATGTCATGATTGAATTGACTAAGCTCGGTAAAAGCCCGCGTTCTATTGCACGTTGTCTGTCTGCCTTACGTCAATTTTATAAATTTATGCGCGAACAAAAGCTTAGAACCGATAACCCCATGGCAAATCATAAAAGCCCAAAACTTGGGCGAGCTTTACCGAAAGATTTATCCGAACAAGATGTAGAGGCCCTGCTTAATGCACCAGATACCCGCGCTGCATTGGGTTTACGTGACCGTGCCATGCTAGAAGTTTTGTATGCTTGTGGTTTACGTGTATCTGAGTTACTTAATCTACGACTGGATTTAATTAATTTAAAACAGGGTTATTTACGCATTACAGGTAAAGGCAATAAAGAGCGTTTAGTTCCGATGGGACAGTTTGCGACAGATTGGATTGAGCGTTATCTGGAACAATCTCGTCCTGATTTATATAAAAGTAGTACCGACTATCTATTTCTTACTCAACATGGCGGAATTATGAGTCGACAAAACTTTTGGTATGCCATTAAGCGCTATGCGTTACAGGCTAATATTCAAGCAGATTTATCACCTCATACCCTACGCCATGCCTTTGCTACACATTTACTCAATCATGGTGCCGACCTACGTGTAGTACAAATGTTGCTAGGGCACAGTGATTTATCTACCACTCAAATCTATACTCATGTAGCACAAGTTCGTATGCAACAATTACATGCCCAGCATCACCCACGTGGCTAGACAACAACCAAAATAATGTGATCAACTCTACAAAAATACTGATTATTTTTTACAGTTCATCTTGAATAACACACATAGCCCATTCTTTTTTTTGTTATTCTTAGCCCTTTCCACATAGAATTTTAATTAAGGGTTGTCTATGTTGTTTACCCGATCTCATCTTTTTTTAGCATGTACTGTGGCAATGAGTCTCGCCCTTTCCGCCTGCTCTAAAGAAAACTCAGCACAAAAACAAGATACGTTAACGGCCAGTGCGCCTGCGACTGGGGAAGCATCTACCCTAACTGAACGAAATGCCCAGCAGCGTTTAGCAACCACCCTACAACAACAGTTTCAAAAGTCCAATATCAATGCCAAAGTAATAGATATTAAACCAACTGAAGTTCCAAATTTATATTGGGTGAATCTGGAAGGCATGAGTTCGGTCTATGCCACTAGCGATGGCAAATATATCATTCAGGGTGAAGTGATCCGTTTGGGCGATAAAGAACTGACGAATGTCGGTGATGCCCTGCAATCGGCAGAAAATAAAAAGTTATTTGCTGCCCTTAAAACGGAAGATTTGATTGTATACCCTGCAAGCAACGGTAAAGCTAAACATGTGATTTATGTATTTACTGACTCAAGTTGTCCGTATTGTCATAAATTACATGAACATATCAGTGAAATTACCAGCAAAAGCATTGAAGTCCGTTATATCGCTTGGCCACGTGGTGAACAGTTTATGCCGACGATGCAAGCAATCTGGTGTAGTGAAGACCGTAAAGCCGCATTTGACCAATCTGTTCAAGGTTTACCCGTACAGGCACCCCAATGTAAAAATCCCGTTCATGAACAATATCAACTTGGTCTAAATATTGGAGTCAATGGAACACCTGCTATATATAATAGTGAAGGTCAATATCTAGGTGGATATCTCACTCCTGATGAGTTAGTAAAACGACTGGAAAAATAAATATTTCGCTCCATCCTCATAATTTATAAAAATTTGACACTGGGCGAAGATAAAGCACACTTCGCCCTAGAGTCTGACGCTTTTTTTAGCTATGATCTAATCTTGTTTACTTTTTAACGCATGTATGGAGTGTGACGTGAAACCAGTTCGTCTGGCAATACTCGGTCTTGGAACCGTTGGTGGTGGTGCCCTTAAACTATTACAAGAAAACGCTGCTGAAATTAAACGTCGCACCGGTCGTGAAATTCAAATTACCTACGTTGGTACCCGCCGTCTCCGTCCTGATCTTGAGTTAGAAGGCATTAAACAAAGTGCCGACCTACTGGAAATCGTGCGTCAGCCTGATGTCGATATTGTGGTTGAAGTAATGGGTGGCATCCACCCTGCATATGAAGTGATTATGGAAGCCATCAAACATGGCAAACAAGTGGTTACTGCTAATAAAGCACTTCTAGCTGAGCATGGCAACGAGCTCTTTAAAGCTGCTGAAGATAACGCGGTTCAAATCGCTTATGAAGCAGCAGTTGCAGGTGGGATTCCAATTATCAAAGTCATTCGTGAAGGTTTGGCAGCCAATCGAATTGAATGGCTTGCAGGCATCATCAATGGCACAGGCAACTTTATCCTCACCGAAATGCGCGATAAAGGTCGTACCTTTATTGATGTCCTAAAAGAAGCACAGGAATTAGGCTATGCTGAAGCAGATCCTACCTTTGATGTAGAAGGTATTGATGCCGCACACAAACTGACGATTTTGGCCTCCTGCGCATTTGGTATTCCTCTACAATTTGACAAAGTCTATACCGAAGGAATTAGTAAAATTACCGCTCAGGATGTTAAATACGCAGAAGAACTTGGCTTCCGTATCAAACATCTGGGCATTGCACGTCGTGCTGAACACGGCATTGAGCTTCGTGTCCATCCAACGCTTATTCCCGAAGAAGAATTGATTGCAAATGTGAATGGGGTCAAAAATGCAGTGCTGGTACAGGCACATGCAGTTGGCCCAACATTGTATTATGGTGCGGGTGCGGGTGCGGGTCCAACCGCTTCTGCTGTAGTGGCAGATATCGTCGATATCGTACGTGACATTTCCTATACTGAAGATGGCGCAGGAACAATTCCTCAACTCGCGTTTGAAGCATTAACCGACTTACCTATTTTGAAACGCGAAGAGATGACAACAGGTTACTATCTGCGTGTCGATGCCGAAGACCAGACAGGTGTACTTGCAGATATCACTACAATTCTGAGCCGTGCAGGAATCAGTATTGATGCCATCATGCAACAATCTCGTTTGAAAGACTTAATTCCGATCGTAATCTTAACTGATCCAGTGGTGGAGTCAAAAATGGACGAAGCCATTGCTAAAATTCAGGCTTTGCCTGCAATTCGTGGCGAAATCGTACGAATTCGTTTAGAATCGCTGGATAGTTAATCGGGTGGAGAGGGTTACTGCCCTCTCGCCAGCTCTACCTCACACTTGGAACATCATCTCATGTCTAATGCCAATCTTTATACCGGTCTAGTTGATCGTTATCGTGACCGTTTGCCAGTTTCAGCAACGACGCGTGCTATTTCTTTAGGAGAAGGGAACACCCCACTAATTAAACTAGAGAATATTCCACGTCTGATTGGCAAAAATGTTGAAATCTATGTGAAGTACGAAGGTTTAAACCCAACAGGTTCATTCAAAGACCGCGGCATGACTATGGCCGTAACGAAAGCGGTTGAAGAAGGCTCTAAAGCCATTATCTGTGCATCTACAGGTAATACCTCTGCTGCTGCTGCTGCGTATGCGGCACGTGCAGGAATTAAAGCTTTTGTTTTAATTCCAGAAGGCAAAATTGCGATGGGTAAAATGGCACAAGCCATGATGTATGGAGCAATTACCATGCAAATCCGCGGCAACTTTGATGATGGTATGCGTCTAGTTAAAGAAGTAGCAGATCAAGCACCTGTAACCATTGTTAACTCTATCAACCCTTATCGTTTGCAAGGTCAAAAAACTATTGCTTATGAAATTGTAGAAGCTTTAGGCCGTGCACCAGATTATCATTGCTTACCAGTAGGTAATGCTGGAAACATTACTGCACACTGGATGGGTTATACGGAAGCTGTTGCCAATCAAGCAGCTGATCAATTTGAACAGGTCATTTATGATGCTGCAACAGATCAATTTACGGGCCCTAAACCAGAAGGCTTACCGACAATGGTCGGGTATCAAGCGTCTGGTGCTGCTCCTTTCTTGCGTGGTGCACCTGTTGAACAACCTGAAACCATAGCAACTGCGATTCGTATTGGGAATCCACAAAGCTGGAACCATGCTAAAGCAGTCGTTCGAGATTCTAAGGGTTGGTTTGATGAACTTGCTGATGCTGAGATCCTAGAAGCTCAACGTTTGCTTTCTATGTATGAAGGTGTATTTGTAGAACCTGCTTCTGCAGCATCGATTGGTGGTGCCATCCGTGATATCAAAGCGGGTAAAATTGCAGAAGGTTCAGTGATTGTATGTACTGTAACAGGCAATGGCTTAAAAGATCCTGATACTGCAATCAAACAATGTGCCGATGCAGTTATGCTTTCGATCGATGCAACCATGACTCAAGTCAAAGATTCTATTCTGTCAAATATGTAAGTCTAGAACTCACATAAAAAACCAGTTGCTTGCAACTGGTTTTTTTATTGAAATATTGATCGTAAATCTAATCCAATACTGCAATTTTTAAAAATATTTAAAGACGTTTTGGCTGCTGAGATAACCATGTCAATAAATTAGTCGCATCATTCGTACGCGCCTGTGAACTAGAAGCTCCCAATAAAACGACAACTGCGGGACGTGAATTCACTGTAGTATGCATCACCACACAACGCCCTGCTTCATTAATATAACCTGTTTTTGACAGATTGATATTCCAGCCACCGTTTCGTACCAAGGCATTGGTATTGTTTGATTTTAAAACGCGATAGCCTAAATTAAAGTCATACGTCGGCGTGGTTGAAAACTGACGAATCAAACCATACTGTGAGGCTGCACTGACTAAAATTCCAAGATCACGCGCAGAGGCAACATTGTGCGGATCTAAGCCTGTAGATTCCACATAATGTGTAGAGTTCATTCCTAATTGACGTGCTTTAGCATTCATAGCCGCCACAAATGCACTGCGCCCACCTGGATAAGTTCGCGCTAATGCAGCTGCTGCCGGGTTTTCTGATTTCATCAGCGCAAATAACAGCACCTCAGCACGATTCATTGTGTCGCCAGCACGTAACGTCGAGCTTGAATTTTTGCCCCCTGCTCCAGCGAAATCAATCTGCTGTAAGGTGATTTCTTCAGACATATCCAAACGCGCATCGGAGGTCACAACCGCTGTCATAAGCTTAGTCAAAGACGCAATCGGAAAAGCAGTATTGGTATTTTTACTGTATAGCACTTCACCTGTCTGGGCATCCATGACTAGAGCCGCACGAGCATTTACAGACGGCTGCGAACCATAGCCTCCTGTATCACGAATAACGACTTTCGGTGTAGACGAAATTGACGCATTCGTGCTTGGTGCAGTGGCAGCAGCACTACCACTACGCACGGTTGTACTAATACTGGTTGAACCTTGCGGACTGGGTTCAAGCTCGCCATCATCATTTAGAAGTTGGCTGGCTTGATCAGATGACCAATTTAATGATGCAGATCCGTTACCCGTTGAAGGATTAACAATAATCTCAGCATGGCCTGCCGAGCTTAGTGCAAATAAAACAGACATGCTCAAGACATGCATTAATGATTTTTTAGAATTTTTCACGATCAATTACTCAACTCAAGGTATACACAGATTTGCTTATTACCTACATTATGCCTTACATTTGAGATAACGGCATGCAGATAATGACGGCAGCAGTGTGTACAACTATTCTCTCAACTTATGTGAATAGGATTGCTAATTTTGTCATTACAATGCAAGTAAATTTTGCTTTATGTAACAAAAAACATCTTTTTTAGTCCAAGGAGGCCAGCGTGATCACAGTATTAGTGGTTGATGATCATGAATTAGTACGTACAGGGATCTGTCGTATGCTTGAAGATCAAACTGGTGTTGAAGTGATTGGACAGGCAGAATCTGGCGAAGAAGCAATCGCCATTGTACGCCAGCAACATCCACAAGTGGTGTTATTGGATGTCAATATGCCCGGCATAGGTGGAGTAGAAACTACACGACGCTTATTACAGACCGCACCTGAGACCAAAGTCATCGCGGTGAGTGGTCTGGCAGAAGAACCCTATCCTTCTTTGTTATTAAAAGCAGGAGCCAAAGGGTATATCACGAAAGGGGCTCCCATTACGGAGATGGTTAGAGCGATTAATAAAGTTATGCAAGGCGGTAAATATTTTAGTGCTGATATTGCTGAACAACTGGCGAGCTCTTATTTATCCGACACTCAACAATCGCCTTTTGATGCACTTTCAGAACGTGAAATGCAAGTTGCTATGATGGTGGTAAATTGTATTAGCGCACAGGAAATTGCCGATAAACTTTTTGTGAGTGTCAAAACCGTAAATACCTATCGCTATCGTATATTTGAAAAATTAGATATTGATAGTGATGTTAAACTCACTCACCTTGCCATTCGTTATGGATTAATTAAACCTTAATTATTATTCACAAGAGTTCAATACGACAATGCAGGCGCAAACTTCTACGCCACTCGCCTATACGATTTACCGTTTAGGTTTGTGGTATACCCTCTATCGCCTGCTTATTATCACAGGTTTAATTATTATTTTTCAGCTCATTTCTGAGCAACTCAATAACGACTATAATCAACCCGTTTTATATTTTTATACGCTGATTGGATACTGTGTTATTAATCTAATCCAGTTTTTGATCTTTAAGTTTTATCCGCAATACATCAATCGACAGTTGGTTGTACTATTTGTCGTTGATGTAATTGCTCTGGGGTTATTGACTTTTTCTTTGGGTGCACCAAATTTAAATATCAGTTTACTCTACGTGATCACTGTCTTTTCTGCTACGATTTTACTGCCACGTAAAGCATCTTTAGTCATCACGTTATTTGCAGTCATTTCTCTTATTTACCAACAATTTTTTTCAAGCTTTTTTGACTACAATAATTTAAATACGATTGGTAATAGCGCCTTATTGGCCTTTATATTCTTTGTGATTTATGGCATCGGACAAATTGCCGTACAACACTTCAAAATTCTGGAAAATATCAGCTTTCGTCAATCACAGGCACTTTATCAACTTCAAAATATTAATCGTTATATTTTGGAGCAAATTGATGATGGCTATCTGGTAGTGGATGAAAATTACCATGTGGTTCTGAGTAATCCAGCCGCCTGCACTTTGCTAGGGATTCCTCCATTATTTGCCTATGAACACCTTCCTTTGGCAAAAGCTCAGCCTGATCTATTTGAGTTATTACGCTTTGCCCCATTAGATGACGGCGAACAATTTATTTTTGAGTCCCAACTTTCTACTTACAATGTACATATCAAAGTGCAACGTTTAATCGTTCCGCAACAAGCGTTGATTCTATTAAAGTTACAAGACGTTCAAGAGCTTAACCAACAAGTACAACAACTCAAGCTTGCAGCTTTAGGTCAACTTTCTGCCAGTATCGCACATGAAATTCGTAACCCATTGGCAGCGATAGTACAAGCGAATGAATTATATATGGGCAGCGAATCTGAACAGCAACATTTGCTGCAAAAAATGATCAATAAACAATCTCAGCGGATTAATGACATTATTGAAGATACTTTGCGTATGGCGCGCAATGACACTACACATCCACTACTAATCGAACTAGATAGTTTCTTACATCATTTAATGACTGAGGATTTGTCAGATGTTCAGCATCAAATCCAGTTAGACCTAGTTGAGAATATTACAATTCTGTTTGACCCTAAACAATTAACTCAAGTTTTAATCAATCTAATTCGCAATGCGCTGCGTCACAATGACCCGTCTGTAAATCATATTATTTTGTCGGTTAAATTAGTGCGCCCATTTGTGTTTATTGATGTGATTGATTTCGGCAATGGCGTTGAAAAACGTGATATATCGCAACTATTTAAACCATTTTTTAGTACCGAAATCAAAGGAACTGGTTTAGGATTATATTTGTCCCATAGCCTGTGTGAAGCGAATCATGCCAAGCTCAGTTATGTGGAACAAGAAAAAGGGGCATGCTTTAGAATTCAATGCTCAACAAAAGATAAATAATATTGGGTTTCATGGGGTTATGGTGAATAAACAACCGCTAGTTTTACTGGTTGATGATGAAGAAGATCTCTGTGCACTAATGCAAATGACGCTAGCACGTATGGGGATTGCAACGCATTGCGCCTATCGGATTGCACAGGCCAAAGAACTACTGCAAAACAACAGTTATGATGCCTGTTTGACGGATTTAAATTTACCTGACGGTAATGGGCTTGATTTGGTTGATTATGTAACAAAGCAGTTCAGTCATTTGCCTATCGCAGTGTTAACCGCGTATGGTAATATGGATATTGCGATTACTGCACTTAAGGCGGGTGCTTTTGATTTTGTCAGCAAACCTGTCAATCAGATTCATTTAGAACAATTACTACAAAAGGCATTTAATCAACCTCACAGACAAGCAATCAATGATGAAGACAGTCTCGAAAACAAACTGTTAATTGGGCGTTCCGCACCTATTCAGCACTTACGTACTACGTTGAAAAAAATTGCTCGCTCGCAAGCGCCTGTTTTTGTGACGGGAGAATCTGGCACAGGCAAAGAAGTCGTAGCCAATCTAGTACATCGTTTAAGTAACCGTAGTGAAGGTCCTTTTATTGCCATTAACTGTGGTGCAATTCCCAGTGAACTACTGGAAAGTGAGTTATTTGGTCATAAAAAGGGAAGTTTTAGCGGCGCAAGCCAAGACAAACAGGGTCTGATTTTATCGGCACATGGTGGTAGCTTATTTCTGGATGAAATTGCTGAATTACCGTTAAATATGCAGGTCAAACTGTTACGTGCTGTACAAGAAAAAAAGGTTCGTCCAATAGGGTCTGAACATGAAATTGATGTCGATTTCCGCGTGATTAGTGCCAGCCATCAGGATCTGGATGCTTTAGTACAACAAGGTAAATTCCGTCAGGATTTATTTTTCCGTATTCATGTCATGGATCTTGAATTACCGCCCCTGCGTGAGCGTGGGCAGGATATTTTATTACTGGCCAATCACTTCATTCAAAAAGTCTGTTCAGAATGGGCCATTCCTGTCAAAATTCTGTCTGAACGTGCCCAGGCATTTTTATTAGAGCAATACTTTCCAGGAAATGTTCGTGAATTACGCAATATGATGGAACGTGCGATTACTTTGAGTGACGATCAGAGTATTGATTTACCACATTTACAAACTGCGCCTTTTCGTTATGCTCAAGTGACCTCTCCTTCAAATAGCAATTCTAACTATCTCTCAAGTAATGACGCCCCCAACCCGATACCGACTACCTTATCAGTCAATAAGTTGCCAAATGAAGGCCTTGAACAATACTTGGAAAAAATTGAGAAGGAAATTTTATTAAATGCGCTGAATCTAACGCATTGGAATCGCACTTTGGCAGCTAAAAAATTGGGGATGACTTTCCGATCTTTGCGTTATCGCCTGAAAAAATTTGGGCTTGATACAGAGGAAATTTAGATAGCAGAAAAGCTACTGATTATTTTTGCTTCAGTAGCAAGTCGGCTACATTATCCAGATAGGTTTCATCACGCATTTCATTGGGTAAAGGATACACCAGATCAGGTTGTATACCTTTACCTTCAATCATGGAACCATTCGGAGTGTAATAATGTGATACCGTCATTTGTAAAGCTGCGCCATCGGGCAATGGGAATAACTTTTGTACCACGCCTTTACCATAACTTTTTTCACCCACCACCCATGCACGTTTATGTTCTTTCATGGCAGCTGTAAAAACTTCGGCAGCAGAAGCAGAACGGTGATTAATCAGAATGCCTAATTTTACTTTCTGAAATTCACTGCTAGGTAACGCTTGAAATTGTTGATTTCCTTCCGAACGGCTTTTGGTTGAAACAATAACACCTTGATTGAGAAATAAATCGGCTGTTTCTACTGCTGCAGAAAGTAGCCCACCTGGGTTATTACGTAAATCAATCAATACCGCTTTTAGTTTGGATACATCATATTCTTCCAGAAATCGCTTAATTTCATTTGCGGTATCTTGCTGAAAGACTTTAACTTTTAAAACTAGAACCTGATTATGTAGCAATATCGGCTGGATATCAGCTTCCATTTTTTTATTACGCACCAATGTCTGAGGCGTATTCATCAACGATGTTTGGATTTGTACGGTGGAACCGATCGTCCCATATAAAAGTGCATGTACTTGTTCATGACTCAGATTTTGAATACTTTGATCATCAATTTTGACCACGCTCTGACCGCTTCTTAACCCTAGCTTATAAGAATCCGCACCCTCTTTTAAGTCCCGAATTTGCCATTGTTTAGTATGCGGTTCAAACACTAGTACAAAATCAACGGATGCCAGATCGCCTTCAGTATATTGAACCAGTTGCTTATAGTCTTCAGGAGATAAATATCTTGAATAGCGGTCTAATCCACCCACAAGCCCTTTAATGGCTTGTTGAAATAACGCATCATCAGGTTTGACATCGACATAGTTATCTTTGACGATGCCATAAATTTGAACAAATTGCTGAATGGAATCTACTGGAATTTCAACGTAATGCTGTTCAGTATCTTCATCAAAATCCAATCCACTTGCAGCCTCAATAGGTGCTGCAAATGTAGAAAAGCCACTGCAACACATTAAAATACCTGCAAAGATTGCACCCAATTTCATGTGTTGCGTCATTCAGTCACCTTTTATTATATTAGTTTGTCAGGGTCAATAAATTGCGTCCCTGCATATCAGCAGGTACCGGAAGGTGCATCAGATGCAATAATGTTGGAGCAACATCTGCCAAAATACCACCTTCTGCGATAACTGCCTGAGTTGGTCCCACATAAATAAACGGAACCGCTTCAGTGGTATGCTGAGTATGAACCTGACCACTTTGATAATCTTGCATTTGCTCTACATTACCATGATCCGCAGTGATCAGCATATGGCCTTTGTTTGCCATGACTGCTTCATAGACACGGCCCAGACAGGTATCCACTGCTTCCACCGCTTTTACTGCGGCATCAAACACACCCGTATGTCCTACCATATCGCCGTTGGCATAATTTACGACCAATAGATCATATTCACCTGAATTAATGGCGTTGACCAATTCATCTGTAACTTCATAAGCACTCATTTCGGGCTTTAAATCATAAGTTGCGACATTTGGAGATGGGATGAGAATCCGTTTTTCACCCGGATATTCATCTTCGCGGCCACCACTAAAGAAAAAAGTCACATGCGCATATTTTTCAGTTTCCGCGATACGCAATTGGGTTTTGCCTAAATCAGACAGATACTCACCAATTGAGTTTTTCAATGCTTCTGGCATATATGCTACAGGCGCATCAATCGTCGCCTGATAACGGGTCAACATGACAAATTTAGATAATGCAGGAACAACCTTACGCTCAAATCCTGTAAAATCTTTTTCAACGAAGGCACGGGTAATTTCGCGGGCCCGGTCAGCACGGAAATTCATAAAGACCACACTATCGCCATCCTGAACTTTAGCCATCTCACCAATGCGCGTTGCTTTGACAAACTCGTCACTTTCACCCGCAGCATAAGCCTGTTCAAGACCTTCAACCGCACTATTGGCAACACGGATTGCCTCACCTTCAGTCAATAAACGATAAGCTTGTTCAACACGATCCCAACGATTGTCACGATCCATAGCAAAATAACGGCCAATTATCGTTGCAATACGACCTTGAGCTGGATACTTCGCAAATACTTGATCAAGCTTCTCTAAAGAAGGTTGGGCGCTCTTTGGTGGCGTATCACGACCATCTAAAAAAGCATGTAAATAAACTTTGGCCCCACGTTTCAGCGCGAGTTCGCACATCGCAATAATGTGATCTTGATGTGAATGTACGCCACCTTCGGACAATAGACCCATAATATGAACAGCTCCGCCTGCGGCTTTGGCTGTTTCAACAGCATCGACTAACACTTCATGTTCAAAAAATGCGCCATCACGAATTTCTTTAGTAATTCGGGTAAAGTCTTGATATAGAACACGACCTGCACCCAAATTCATGTGTCCGACTTCTGAATTACCCATTTGACCGTCAGGCAAACCAACATCTTCGCCAGAACCAGAAATTAAACCATGCGGATGCTTTTGTTTCATCATGGTGAGATTAGGCGTTTTTGCTGCTAAGAAAGCATTATCTTCGACCGCTTCACGATGACCCACACCATCCATAATCACAAGAACGTGAGGGATTTTGCCAGCAGTTGCATCCGTCATGATTGATACTCTTTTTTGTCTACAATTTCGTCGCACTATCTTACCGAATTTTAGTCCAAGACTCTATGCACAGATGATAACTTTACTCATTTGGCATGATTCATTTAAACGATTCGGCTTGCATTTAAACATTAACGTGCCCGATATAATAAATAACTGCCTGCTCCAAACATCAGTAAGATTGGAATAAAAATAAACCATGCAGGAGAGGGCGAATATACCAAACTGGCATAGCCTAAAAAGTCCTGTAAATAGAAAATACTGAGGCCAACAAACAATGCAATCACCAAACGGAAACCCATCGATTGCTGACGTAGTGGGCCAAAAATAAAGGAACAGGCGATTAACGTCAGAGCAATAAGTGAAAATGGTGAGCCCACTTTTTTCCAAAATGCTAACTGATAAGTTTTAGGTATCTGACTATATTCGCGCATATAGCGCATAAAGCCGACTAACTCACTAGGTGCCAACTCTTCTGGGTCTAACGTGACCATATGTACAAATTTGGGCTGTAATGCTAAAGATAAATCTTTAGTGGCAATATTTTGAAAGCTTGCATCACCATTTTGTAAAATATTCAGTTGCTGATTATTTTTTAAAATCCATTCACCATCTTGAATAAACTGACCCGTTTGCGCTTTCACTACAGAATTTAGGCGATAATCCTGATCAAATGCAGCAACCTGAATACCATTTAGGTTTCCTTTAGAGTTGGCATAATCGATATAGTAAAAATTATTACCTTCTTTGGTCCAATAACCGCGCACCTCACCCAAAGCTGCAACAGTATTTTGATTTTTGACACCCTTTGCTTGCTCTGAAGTTAATGGAATCACCCATTCACTAATACAAAAAGACAAAATTACCAGTAAAAAAGCAGGTCGCATCACCCAGCCAACGATTCGCCATAGGCTTACACCTGAACCACGCATAACGATCAATTCACTATTGGATGCCATTGAACCCAAACCTAATACAGCCCCAATTAAAGCAGCGATAGGAATCAGCTTGATCATATTATGCGGCGAATCCCACATTACATATTTAAAAGCATCCCACGCGCCATAACCCGCTTTAAGTGAACCCAATTCACCCACGTAGGAAAATAAAACAAACAAGAACACCAATACCAACAGAGTTCCCAACATCATTAATGTAGTGGTTTTGGTCACATATCTGGCTAATATCTTTTGGGCTAACATTATGATGATCTCACTTGTTTGATCTTATGCTTGATCTTCGGTGCAAGATTTTGCTTTCTTGAGAACAGCATTGCTGCCACAAAATAAGTCACTAAAATGGCAGGATAAACCCAGATACCAAATTCACCACGACTAATACGGGTTTGAGCTGCAATTAATAATACGATCATGCTGGCAAAAATCATTAATGCAGGGAAAAGCTTGAGATAACGTCCTTGACGTGGCGTGACTTCAGATAATGCTACAGCAAGCGCCAATGCTACAAACATCGAGAATGGAGCAAAAATTCTCCAGCCTAACTGACTAGCAATGACTGGATCGTTACGATTTTCCCAAAGTTTTGACATTTGTAAGGCAGAAACATCATTGGAATCGTAAGTGGCTTCTTTATTATTTTCGATACGAAAGCGCCAAGTCTGAAACTCCGCCTGTACATATTTGGCTGTTCCCGGATAAATTTCATAACGGCGCCCCTGAGTCAGGTCGACTACGCTAGCAGTTTCATCTGCCATTTCCACACGAGTGGCTTCTTTAGCCACCACCAATTGGTCAGGCTTTCCTTCTTTTTCTGCTTTGATATAAACAAAAATATCTTTGAGATTTTTACGATCTTCGGACAATGAACCCGCGTAAATTGTATAAGGTCCCGAAGAGATAAATTCTTTCGGACGGACTAAATCGAACCCTGTACGTAAGGCTTGTGTAGATGATAATTCATTAAACTGGCGTAATCCCCAAGGTGAGACCCAAACCATCAAGAGCATTTCAACGATCACAAAGACCAATGTCATTGGCAACATTAAGCGCGCAAGTTTATGTTTACTCACGCCACTGCTGTTGAGTACCGCCATTTCATGTTCGACGTACAAACGACCAAATACCAGCATCAAACCTATAAAAAAACTGAGGGGTAATAACAAGATCAGAAATTCAGGTAACCGATAACCAATAATGCTAAATAGAACGCTGACATCCAGTCGCCCTTGTGCAGCGACTCCAAAGTATTTGATTAGTCTTGCACCTAGTACAATCAGCGTCAAAATACTGACCACCACGAGACTAGTTGACACGACTTGCTTGACGAGATAACGCCGAATAATCAAAGTAAATTCTTCCAAAATGGACAAACGGAATATGTCATAGTTTACCCGAATGTTAAAAATATAAAACCTATCATGCGCTTGCCAATTGAAACTGGTGTCAGGAAAGTGTTTCAATGGTAGATATCAATGAACATATTTAAATAGGCATCCAGACCGCATATGAAATATACGATTAATTCCTCATTGCCACAAAATACCGCTTCTGAATCTTTGGTGATTTTGATCGATAACACCAACATTCAAAATGCTGAAAAAACATATCAAATCAATGAATTAGAAAAATTATTTGAGCAGACGCATTACAAAGCCAACTTCAATGAAAGCTTGCCTCTTATCGGAAAATTAGCCGCAAATCCTAATACCACTCTTTTTGGTTTAGGCAATGCGAATGAGCTTAAAACAGCAAAAATAGCAAAACTGGCTCAAGGCATCATTAAAGCTGCACAAACCAAATTCAAACAAATTCATATCGATATTTCAGCTCTCCCAGTAGAGTTGCACTATATTTTTGCATTGAGCCTGTCACAAGCTACTTATGGTTTTGATGAATTTAAATCGAAAAAGAATGAATTTATCCTTGAAACTGTCAACTTGATCAGTACACAGAGCAGCTTAGATACTCAACAATTACAATTGATTGAAGCATTACAATCTGGCCAAGCACTGGCTCGTGATCTAGGAAACCGTCCAGGAAATATTTGTTTTCCAGAATATCTGGCAGATCAAGCTAAGGCTCTTGCTCACGAATTTCCAGATTTGCTCAAAGTCACCGTATTAGATGAACAGCAAATGGCGGATTTGGGCATGAATGCTTTTCTCGCTGTGAGCAAAGGTTCTGCACGCCCAGGACGTATGATCACACTGGAATATAATGCCAAACTAGATCAAGCACCTGTTGTTTTGGTTGGTAAAGGGGTGACATTTGATACGGGTGGGATTTCGATCAAACCTGCACAAACTATGGATGAAATGAAGTTTGATATGTGTGGGGCTGCTTCAGTTTTAGGTACGATTCGCACGCTGTGCGAGGCGCGTTTACCTATTCATGTGGTCGGTGCGATTGCTGCTGCAGAGAATATGCCATCTGCACAAGCCACCCGTCCAGGCGACATTGTCACCACTATGAGCGGTCAAACTGTAGAAATCCTAAATACCGATGCAGAAGGTCGTTTGGTACTATGTGATACGCTCACTTATATTCAGCGTTTCAACCCTGAACTGGTCATTGATATTGCAACCTTAACAGGTGCGTGTGTGGTCGCTTTGGGCAAAGTCTTAAGTGGTTTATTTTCACCAGATGATGAACTCGCCAATGAGTTATTGCAGGCAGGCGAACAGTCCTTTGACCGAGTGTGGCGTATGCCTGTGAGTGACGATTATCAGGAATTACTTGATTCACCATTTGCCGATATCGCTAATATTGGCGGACCTTATGGCGGGGCAATTACTGCAGCCTGCTTCCTGCAACGCTTTACTCGCGACTATCGTTGGGCCCATTTGGACGTCGCTGGAACTGCTTGGTTATCTGGACCAAACAAAGGTTCAACAGGACGCCCTGTACCACTTTTAGTACAGTTCCTAGCAAATCGCGTTAAAGCGCATGGCTAATATTAGTTTTTATTTATTTGAAACTAGTCAAGAACGGCAAGTCGAAAGTGCTTGCCGTTTATGTCGTAAATTGTTGAGAAAACACAGTAAAATCTGGTGGTATTGTGTTGATCAGCAATTACAGCGTGAGCTCGATGATGCGCTCTGGTCCTTTGATCCACATAGTTTTATCGCTCATGGTATAGATCAAATCCATGCGCCAGTATGTATCTCTGCTCAATTACCTGAACAATCAGACTGGTTTGTGTTTAATTTTAACAATCAGGCACTTGAACAAATTGGCCAGTTTAGTCACATTATTGAGATCATTGAAAATAATGAAGCTGCAAAGCAACTGGGTCGAGAAAAATTTAGATTTTATCGTCGTTTAGGAATCGAACCCCGTACTTTTAAACTGTAAAAGTCCATTAAAATGTAAGGAGATGGCGAGTGGCACTCAATGTCGGTCAAGATTTTAAAAAACGCTGGTTAAATGCACCAGAAATGGTTCGTCAAACCTATCAGGATGATCTTGCCCGAATTTGTGATTTATTACAGCCACAAACTACGATTGAAACATGGGTGATACAGAATCAGAAAGCTCAAGAAGCTTCTTTTGATAAAATCAAACAAGCGTATGCTGATCTAAAGGCAGAACTGATTGAACGAGCACGTATTCGTAGACAGCAAGCCCTAGAACAGTCTTTAGCACAAAAACGCGAACAGCAAGCCCAATATGCCGCCTCATTGCAAGCCGATGAAATACATCAGTTTCAGCAACAAACACATGAACTGATAGCTCTACGCAGCTCGATTCAGGAAGAAATTGAAAGCCATACGGCCCGTTACCATCAAAATCCGGATCATGTGGCAATTGATTATTCACATGCCCGTCATCAAATGTCAGATGACCAGATTCAATCTGAACTGGAAAGTCTACGCTTACGCCTGGAACTAGAGGCAGATAGCTTGATTGAGCAAGCAGTAACAGTATTTAGAGCCAAACTATATACCGCTGCCCAAGAGGAAATCGAATATATTCTAAAAAGCTCAGATCTTTAGAATCTATATTTTATTCAACTCTTTATTTTTTCCAGAGTGTCATGAAAGTGACATATTCTTGTCACATGATAGTCATATCGCTTCGGCGATTTAACTTTAAAATACTGTTAAATATTTGACTCATTTCTGGAAAAATTCATGAATATACTTAGCAATATCTCCGAACAGATTGCCCAGTTAAATACAGGCGAGACATGGACTTTATCTGCTCAGGATTTATATATGAGTCGTAATAATTTCAGTTCCCTTTCAATTTTTTTGAAAAATGAATCCCAAAATGGAACGTTTTCGGTGAATATACCCGAAACATTAAAATCAGGCTTGGGTTCAACTTCTCTGACGGTAACCAAACACTAATAAAAATGCCCAGTTTTAAACTGGGCATTTTCTCAAAATTGGACAAGTTGCTTTTATTTTAAAAAACCATTTTCAGCAAGAAATGACATACTAATATCAGAAGATTGACCCTGATCCGCCGCTTTATCTCCCAATAATAACCGTTCAATATATCGAGCTAGTACATCCACTTCCAGATTCACTTTTGCCCCAGTTTTCCATGTGGAAATATTCGTGCGTTCAGCCGTATGCGGGATGAGATTCAAACTTAAAATATTGCCTCGTAAGTGATTAATAGTCAGGCTAATGCCATCTACAGTAATCGAACCTTTTTCTGCCAGATATTTAGCAATTTCAGCAGGAGCAGTAACTTCATAATAAATGGAACGTGCGTCTTCACGAACAACGGTAATCTCCCCCACCGCATCGACATGACCACTGACAATATGCCCACCAAAACGTGTGGTTGGAAGCATCGCCTTTTCAACATTGACAGGCTGACCCACTCTCCAATGCCCAAGCGTAGTTCGGTTTAAGCTTTCGCGTGACACATCAGCAGCATACCAATTGCTACCCCACTCAATCACCGTCAGACAAATACCATTGGTCGCAATCGAGTCGCCCAAATGTACATCAGACATATCAAGATCGGTCTGGATGCGTAAACGTACATCACCACCTACATTTTGCAGGCTTTCAACTTTGCCCAAACTTTCAATAATGCCTGTAAACATGATGATGCTCCAAATATTAATTTTGCATAAATGCATTACTTACCAAAGCGCAAGTTGAGTGCTTGGCCCTGAAGTATCTACGCCACCCAGCTCGGCAAAGTGATAAAGTTGTCCTAAAAGCTGACGCAATGGCGGCCCTGATTTGGCATGCGTATCTGTAATCACGATGAACTCGAGTACGCGCGCCCGTTCAGACTGACGTTGTTTGCTCACCCGATAACGCGGGACATCTTGTGTTAATAGGGTCACTTTGCCGCGTTTCAAATTTGCCGTCAGTAAATCTTTCGGATCAATATTACCATCCGTAGAATAACTGGTTAGGATATAACGCGCGTTGATCGTTGCCAGTAATTTTTCATAAGCATCTTTGGCGTGTTTAGAAGAATTATAAGGACTCGGTCGTTCTTTACGCCAAGCTCGATCAATCCCACTCTTATATCCTTTGGTATCTGGTGGAGGCAAATCTACCTGATCCCAAAGAGTTAATGCGTTTAAGACATGATAATTACTACTATACGCATGCTGATTATAAGGAGGGTCGAGATACGCTACATCGACATCAAAGCCACTCATTTGATTAGCGAGATGCTGTGCATCAACACACCACATTTCAGCAGCAGGTCGTTTTACATCGCCAATTTCACAAAAACGACTGGGCGTGAGCCACAGTAAAGATTCAATGCGTTCAAGTGCGGTCTGGGTTTTCCCCCCCCATCCTTGATGGAAACTCTTAAATACACCACTCGTGTTGCTGACAAAACTGGCTGAATAAAGCAACGGCGCCAACAATGCACTCATTTCTACATCATTAATGGCACCTTGCGCCTGCCATGTCGCAATCTGCTGACGAATAGCATCGATACGCATACCATTTCGACGTTTGAAAAACAATCTGTCACGACTTGGATCATAAATGTCATCATTACGTGGACAAAGATTATGAGTGACCCAACCCTTTACTTCAGGCAAACGGTTCAAATAATCAATGGCTTTCTGATAACCACCCAACTCTTTAAATGCTGGAGCTTCAACACAAGCCAGTATCGCATGGTTTAAGGCATGGCTATACGGTTCCCAGTCATTACCAATAACACGATAACCATTTTGTCGAGCTAGACGAGAAACAACGCCACTGCCTGCAAAAAAGTCAGCAAAAATTGGCGGATTCTTTTTTTTGCTATTTAACGTTCCGGTAATTTCCAGTGCTTCTAAAATCAGATGTAATAATCTGCGTTTGTTGCCTAGATAAGGCACCAACTGGTGAAATAGATATTCATCTGTGGTCCGTGCCGCATGACGGCGTTTATGGTAAACCGAAGCCTCTGAATTCATACTGTCTCTTGAATCGGGATAAGTCTTAAGCGAATGTCCTGACCAATTTGAGTCACATCAAACAGCTTAAAGCGGAGTTGCTCTGACATTTTATATAAGTCAGCGCTAAACATGGCACATGCCGATTGCCCCAATAATGTTGGAGCAATATAGCTGATCATTTCGTCGACCAATTTTTCCTGTAAAAATGCAGTCGCTAGAGTGGTTCCGGCTTCGACCATCACATCATATAAATGATATTCTTTGGCCAGCGTCGCAAGAAGTTCACGTAGTGATTGGACCGGCAATTGTATCACACCTAGGTCTGCAAGTTCCTGACGAAATGGCCCCATTACCATCAGGGTTTCAGGTAAATGCAAAATATTTGCAGTCAATGGCAAACGACCTTGTCGATCCAGAACTAAACGCTTAGGCTGAACAATATCTGTAATATCATCCACCTCGGCAAGTGCTCGCACATTCAACTGACAATCATCGGCAAGTACGGTTTGTATACCCGTCATTACCACAGCTGAACGTGCGCGCCAATATTGCACATCTAAACGCGCATCTACGCCTGTAATCCATTTGGACTCACCTGACGCCATTGCGGTTCGCCCATCCAGACTGGAGGCCACTTTGAGCCGTACATAAGGTAAACCACCTGCCATCACTTTTAAAAAGCCACGGTTTAGTTCAATGGCTTCCTGTTCTAGCACCCCAACTTGCGTAGTAATCCCTGCATTATTTAAAATTTTTTGTCCTTTTCCTGCAACCAATGGATTTGGATCAAGCGTTGCAATTACTACACGTGCAACATTGGCACGTACTAATGCTTCTGCACAGGGCGGCGTTCGACCAAAATGAGCACAGGGCTCCAAGGTCACATATGCCGTTGCGCCTTCAGCTCGATCACCTGCTTCACGCAATGCAAATACTTCTGCATGAGAACCACCCACAGGTGCAGTCGCGCCCCGACCTATAATCTTCTCATCTTTCACAATGACACAGCCAACAGCAGGATTTGGGCGTGTGCGATATAATGCAGTTTTTGCCTCAGCCAAAGCCTGCATCATCCAGTAATGATCCTGAGGCTCTATGTAATTCACCTTATTCATGTTCTTGTTCACGATATTGCATTTGTTCAATTTGACGGCGAAATGCCTCGACATCCTGAAAGTCCTGATACACGGAAGCAAAACGTACATAAGCCACATGATCCAGCGAAAATAATGCCTGCATGACGATTTCACCAATCATACGAGACTTTACATCACGCTCACCTAATCGGCGGATTTGTAGCTGAATATCGCTGAGTACCGTTTCAATTTGCTCTTGGGTCACGGGGCGTTTTTGTAGGGCATGCATAAGTGAGCGGCGCAATTTAGCCTCATCAAAAGGCTCATTTTTACCATTCGATTTAATCACACGCGGCATGACCACTTCATAACTTTCAAAAGTCGTAAAACGTTCACCACAATTCAGGCATTCACGTCTACGACGGATTTGACAACCTTCAGCAGCAAGACGTGAATCGATGACTTTACTGTCTGCGGCGTTGCAGTAAGGACAATGCATAGCAGCTCAAAATGAATTCATTCTTATAGTTAGTGTAGCAAATATTGGACAAAGACTAAATCATCTCTCCATAAACAAAAAAACAGCCGCTTAGGGCTGTTTTTTTCTCATCCAGTTTTTATTATTCAATACGTTCGCCATGTTGGCTCAAATCTAGACCCATACGTTCATCATCAGCCGAAACACGAATTCCGATAATAAGATCAATAACTTTAAGAATGATAAATGTTAACACTGCACTATAGGCAATTGTTGCCAACACGCCTTCAACTTGAATCCAAAGTTGATGAACCATATCTGTAGGCGCTTTATCACCCATAATGAATGAGCTTGCAAACACAGCAGTTAGAATTGCACCCACTATACCGCCGACAGCATGTAAGCCAAAAGCATCCAAAGAATCGTCTGCTTTTAAGATACGTTTGAGGCCAGAAATACCCCAGAAACAAACCACACCACCAATTAAGCCCATCACAAGCGCACCGCCAACGGTTACAAAACCTGCCGCCGGAGTAATCACCACCAAACCAGCTACTGCACCAGATGCACCACCTAAAACAGATGCTTTACCACGTACAATTTTTTCAACAATCAGCCATGAGATTGTTGCTGCCGCTGCTGCCACTTGAGTCGTAACTAGAGCATAACCTGCAGCACCATTTGCACCTAACGCAGAACCACCGTTGAATCCGAACCAACCCACCCAGAGTAAGCTTGCACCAATCACCGTTAAGGTTAAGTTATGTGGAGCCATAGACTCTTTTCCAAGTCCTATACGTTTACCTAACATGTAAGCCGCAACTAGACCTGCCACACCCGAGTTGATATGAACAACTGTACCACCAGCAAAGTCAAGAGCACCATCACTGCCTAACCAGCCGCCACCCCATACCCAGTGAGTAATTGGCGCATATACCACAATCACCCACACGGTAATAAAAGCAACAAAAGCACTAAACTTCATACGCTCTGCAACCGAACCACTAATAATGGCCACAGTAATGATTGCAAAAGTCATTTGGAATATAACAAAGAGAATTTCTGGAATCGTACCACTTAGCGCTTCTGTGGTAATCCCAGACAACATAAATTTATCCAGACCACCCACGAAGGCATTGCCACTACCAAAGGCCAGTGTATAGCCAATAATCACCCAGACTAGGCTGACAATAGCTGCCGCAACGAAACTATGCGCCATAGTTCCTAACACGTTTTTCTTACGAACCATACCACCATAGAACAAGGCGAGTCCTGGAATCGTCATAAGGAGCACTAAACCTGTCGAGATAAGGATCCATGCGGTATCACCTGTATCAAGCTTCGGTTCAGCTTTAGGAGCTTCTGCTGCAGGGGCAGGTTCAACTGCAACGACAGTTGTCTCTGCCACAGGAGTATCTGTTGTAGTCACAACAGTCGTTGTTTCAGTTACTGGTGTCGATGCGGCTTCTTCAGCCCATGCGGCCGTTCCACCAAGAAGCGCACTAGATAAACCTAGTGCTAAAAGCATTTTTTTCATTTGTATCCCCCAACCTAAATTTTGTGAGTTATGCCATACTCAGCAAACTTTGTGCCAACACTTAAACAGCGTCTGGTCCAGTTTCGCCTGTACGGATACGGATCACTTGTTCCAGATTAGTTACAAAGATCTTTCCGTCACCAATTTTTCCTGTGCTAGCAACGCGAGTAATCGATTCGATTACCGCATCGACCATTTCATCGCTGATCGCGATTTCAATTTTGACTTTAGGAAGAAAGTCAACGACATACTCTGCACCACGATACAGTTCTGTATGACCCTTTTGACGGCCAAAACCTTTCACTTCAGTGACAGTAATCCCCTGAACACCAATTTCAGAAAGTGCTTCACGCACATCGTCCAATTTAAATGGTTTTACAATAGCAGTTACGAGCTTCATGTTTGTTTTCCTTCGGCTTATTTCACCAGTAAGGTTTTATGTTCAATTTTCATGCCAATATTTCTTAGGTTGAGGGAAAAAGAAATCGTTGGCCTGATAGTTGTCTTTATAACCTATTTGTGACGCAAGATGTAGCATCCACCTTTAATTTAAACATTTTTATACTTTGTTTAGGCAGTTTGGTTATAAAAATGCGTTGATTAATCGGAGAGCACTAGGGGCAATACAAAACCAGTGGTAAACTGCACGCGGATCATATTATTTACACGGATATCTCATGATTGAAACATTATTACAGGCGATCCTAGAACAAGTCGACCAACCTAAAAAAGACCTTGAAAATAACTTAAGAGCGTTGCTCAATGAAGCTGTGGAAAAACTGGATTTAGTTTCCAAGCAAGAAATTGATCGTCAGCGCCTCGCACTTCAACACGCCAACCAACGTCTAAGTCAGTTACAGGAACAGATGAATATTTTAGAGAGCATGATTCAGAACAAAAAATAAGCACCAATTTAGCGCATAAACAATTTAAAACGATTAAAAATAAAGCACCATAATGGAACATCATAAAAATGTCTTTTGCAAAAATTTTGACACGTGGCGTATTAGGATTACACGCCCCATTTATTGAAGTTGAGGTTCATTTAAGTCAGGGACTTCCCTCTCTCACCATTGTTGGACTTGCTGAAGCAGCTGTACGTGAAAGTAAAGATCGGGTGCGTTCTGCCATTATTAATAGTGAGTTTCAGTTTCCAACTAAACGTCTGACGATTAATCTTGCTCCTGCAGATTTGCCAAAAGACGGATCACGTCTGGATTTAGCGATTGCTTTAGGAATTTTGATTGCTTCTGGACAATTACCCGAAGGTTGTACCGATGGTTTTGAATTTATTGGAGAATTAGCATTAGATGGGCATTTACGTTCTGTCACCAGTGCCTTGACAATTGCCATGGCTTGTCAGCAAGCCGACCACCAACTTTTTATTCCCCAAGACAATATTAAACAGGTTGAACAACTTTCTGGGTTTAAGCTTTACGCAGCCAGCCATTTAAAACAAGTCTGTGAACATTTTCTGGGCGTCCAATCGATTGCCCCACATACCACAAAAAATATCGATAATATTCAACCTTATAAATATGATTTAGCCGATGTTAAAGGTCAGTTACGTCCACGACGTGCACTTGAGATAGCAGCTGCAGGTGGTCATTCGTTATTATTTAAAGGCCCACCTGGCACAGGTAAAACTTTATTAGCTTCACGCTTACCCAGCATTTTGCCGCCTTTATCAACACAGGAAAATCTTGAGGTCGCCAGTATTTATTCGATTGCAAACAATCAGCATCAGTTTGGCTTACGACCGTTCAGAGCGCCGCACCATACTGCTTCTGCGATTGCATTGGTGGGCGGCGGCTCACATCCTAAACCAGGAGAAATTACACTGGCACATTTAGGCGTTTTATTTTTAGATGAACTACCTGAGTTTGATCGAAAAGTTCTGGAAGTTTTACGTCAACCCCTAGAGTCTAAGGAAATTGTGATTTCGCGTGCATCCAGACAAATTACCTTTCCGGCAAATTTTCAGCTGATTGCTGCGATGAATCCCTGCCCCTGTGGTTATGCATTTAATCAGGATAGCCGTTGTCAATGTTCGCCTGAAGCCATTAAACGTTATCAAAATCGAATTTCTGGGCCCTTGCTGGATCGCATAGATTTACACATTGATGTCCCACCATTACAGATCAATGAATTACAAGACACAACAGCTGTTGAGGATTCCATGACCGTCCGTAGCCGTGTAATTGCTGCTTATGAGACTCAAATCAATCGCCAGCAAAAAGCCAATTTTTCTCTTTCACCACAAGAATTGGAACAACATGCTGCACTAGATTCTACTACACAGAAAATGATGGAAGTGGCTCAACAACGTATGAATTTATCGGCGCGTTCTTATCATCGTATTTTACGTGTTGCGCGAACGATTGCAGATTTATCGCAAAGCTCCAATATTCAAAGTGTACATTTATCTGAAGCCTTGTCTTATCGACAAACCATTTAAGTTGGATAAAAAAATGCCTCAAAATTGAGGCATTTTTTAAGATAGAAAGCTTAGAAAGATTTAGATAAGGTCAATACTGCACCTAAATCATATGGCTTTTTACCTGCATCGGTCATGCCTGATGTACTTACGTCAGTACCTACACCTGCGAGTTCAGCAGTAACTCCCAAAATATTGTATTGCACCCCAAATTTATAATCGATATAGCTGTCGTCTTTACCTGGACCGCCTGCAACCACACTTAAAGAGTCTTTATTTTTGAGTTTGTTATAACCAACAGAAGCAATTCCGGTAAAACCTGTATCAGCAATTGGTGCGCTATAACCTAGATTAAAATACCAGAAATCGTCGGTGCGGCCCCAATAATCAGGTGAATAAGTAACCATGGTGGTAATGCTGTCACCTTTAAATAATGAATCGGCGAAAATTAATTTTGCATAAAATTCAGTAAAGTTTAAGCCTGTTTTATCATTATAAGGATTGGTAAAGTTAGATTTTGCACCAATATAACCATAATACGTCACACCCACATCATAACCAATGCTGTAATTTGGGGTTGCGTTGAAAGAGCTGGCATAGCCTAGACTTGCATCAGTTTCAGTAGAGTTACCATCAATCCCAAAGTCAACGCTTGAACCGAAAAGCGCAAGATAAGCACCAGATTCGTGGTTAATCGTGAACCCACCTTGAATTGCTGGATTGTTTGAACTTTGAGTTACACCACGGAAACGATAATCTGTAGTGGCCGCAACATTACCAGCAACAGAAAAACCTGCGATCGATGGTTTATCTTCAGCCATTGCAGCAGTTGAACCTACAGCAATAACACTTAAAGCAACGGCTTTACATGCAAATTTTTTCATTCTGATCTCCCCCATAATCGGATCACTCCGACGGATATGTGTTTTAAATTGCATCGGTGTAGATTTAGCAAATGCTATGCCAACTTTTGTACATCCCATCTTTTTTATGAATTCATCATTAAACTTTAGATCATGACTCCATTTTTATAATGGTAAAATTCAATAGATTTCATGTAGATAAAAAGCAAATCCCAAACTACGAGCCAGCACGCATAAATAAGTATAGGAAAAAGGAGCGTAAAATTTCTATTTACGTTGATGTGATCGTCGTCATTTTTGCATAAAGGTTTCTAAGATAACTAATGATAAGTAAATAGGGATGCGGTTCAGAACTTGAAAGCCATATCGCCTTGCAGCGGCATGTAACAAAAAATATGGAATAGCGCTGTTTTGGGTCTTTTTAGAAAACTGTGTAATTATTATGCATAGTTTAAGTGCAGATTTTTTTGTTTAATACCACTAAATAAAACATCAATATCTATAAAAAAATTTAACTAAAAACATGCTATTTCTAAATTGGATATATACATTAGTAAAATAATTTAATGAAAATGATATCTTTTCTATAGATTATCTATACAATTTGCTCATTTTCTGAGTCTTGCTCAGGAACCCATTTAGATTTATGTTTTGAGGTATTCAATGCTAAAAGCACATAAGCTTACTTTAGCAGTTTTGATTAACGCTGCCCTTATTTCTTCAGCGTATGCAAGTGAACAAAGCGAGTCAAAAGGTTTTGTTGAAGGTGCCAGTGCATCGGTTCTATTGCGCAATGGTTTTATTCAACGTGATAAGAAAGATGGTGTGCATGATACCAACTCATGGCTTCAATCAGTTATGTTGAATCTTGAGTCAGGTTTTACACAGGGTCCTGTCGGTTTTGCAGCGGGTGTTGTTGGTGATTTTTCTTTCAAATTAGGCGATAACTATCATGCGGGTAACAGCATGATCGCCCTAAAAAATGATGGTCAAAAAGATGCCAATGGTCGTGTTGATCCATATGATCAATGGACTCGTGGTGGTGGCTATGTCAAAGCTCGCGCATCCAACACAACCTTAACTTATGGTACACAAATTCTTGATTTACCTGTACTTGCGAGTATGACGACACGTAACGTGCCTGAATACTTTGAAGGAACATTAATCACAAGCCATGAAATTAAAAATCTGGAAGTGGTTGCGGGTAAATTTACCAAAAACCAATTGCCTGAGCACATCGCATCTGACCAAAACCATTTGGATCGTGCTTATGTTTGGGGCGCAAAATACCAATTTAATGACCAGTTAAAAGCATCTTATTATGGTGCTGATCTTAAAGACAAACTTGAACGTCATTATGCCAATGTTAATTATAAGCAAACGCTTGCCAATAAAGACTCATTGACGTATGACTTCAGTGGCTACCATACCAAGTTTGAACCGGGTACAACATATTCTGCAACAGGCCCAGCAGATGAAGACAAGAAAAATAATATCTGGGCTGTGTCTGCCACCTATAACACTGGACCACATACAGCCATGTTAGCTTACCAGCAAAATACAGGTAATGTCGGCTATGACTATGGTCAAAATGGCGATGGTGGTCAAAGTATTTACCTACCAAACTCATATTTGTCTGACTTTATTGGTAACCATGAAAAATCGGTACAGCTCCAATACACTTATGACTTTGGTGCATTAGCCATTCCTGGCCTTTCATGGACAACTGCTTATGTTTATGGTTGGGACATCCGTGTAAATAACTTGACTGATGATGCTAAAGAGCGCGAGTTCTTCAATCAGGTTTCTTATAAAGTCCAAACTGGCCCTGCTAAAGATTTAAATATCCGTGTACGTAATTCAATTTATCGTGCCAGCGATGAATACCAAACTAATGCCTACATCGGTGATACCAATGAATGGCGTATCTTTGTTGATTTCCCAATTAAATTTTTCTAATCGGTTAAAATCAAGCAGATATAAAAAACCCTACATCTAAATGTAGGGTTTTTTGTTTTATCACGCAGCATAAAACTTATTTTTTTGCAGCTTCAATTGCTTTTATAACTTCTGCTTTGGCAACATCCGCACCTTCCCAGCCACTGATTTTTACCCATTTTCCTGGTTCTAAATCTTTATAGTGAGCAAAGAAATGTTCAACTTGATTAATCAAAAGCTGTGGAAGATCCGTATATTCTTTTACGTCTTTATAAAGTGGTGACAATTTTTCATGTGGAACAGCGATGAGTTTCGCATCAATTCCCCCATCATCTTCCATGTTCAATTTACCAACAGGACGGCAACGGATAACAGAACCTGCTGCAACTGGATAAGGAGTCACGACTAAGACATCTAGCGGATCACCATCTTCTGACAATGTATTTGGCACATAACCATAGTTCGCTGGGTAAAACATAGCTGTGCCCATAAAACGATCTACAAATAATGCATCTGAATCTTTATCGATTTCGTATTTGATTGGCGCAGCATTTGCTGGAATTTCAATGATAACGTAAATATCATTCGGTGCATCTTTGCCCGCAGGGATATTGTTGTAGCTCATAGCAACACTCTTTTAACGGTTAAACCAGATTTAAATCGCGACGATTATAACGGTTTTCTGGGTGAAACTGCGTCGTTTATACAATTTGGTAAAGGATTTTTTCATGTTCCCGACCAAGTTGAAGCCTAGATCTGTCCAGTACATTATTTATGGTTTTTATAATAATCGAATAATCAAAATCAATAGCGAAATTGGACACAGCATAGACAATAGCCAGATAATTGAGCGCAGGGTTGCCCAATTAATGAAATAACAAATCCCATAAAGAATGCGTAAAACCAAATAGGCCAAACCGAACGTCATAATAATATTTTGCGGTATGACCATATATTCTGCCATGAGTATGGCTGCGATAAACAGTGGTAAACTCTCAAAACTATTTTGCTGTGCAGCATTCGCACGTGCAGCAATACCTGTACTCTGTGCCAAAAATTGACGAGGGTTTTGATTATCTTTTGCCTTAAATCCCCCACTTAATTTGGCAATAATGGTAAACACATAAGGTAGTAAACATGCTGCCAAAATCAGATAAATAATGCCACTGATGCCCTGCATAATCTCGTTCTCAAGATGTATTTATTTAAATTGCCTTATCATAGCATGGTGTTTTGTGGGGAAATTCGCTTAAATAGTGTGTTTTTTATAAATAAGACCATCAAGTGAGGCCCTACATGAGCAATTCTGATCAGGATCAACTGTTCAGCGAACTGGACAAACAGCGCCAAAACCAATTGAAAGTTGATCGCATCCTCAAGATTGTTCTTCCTCTCACGGCATTTTTGATCAGTGTTATTTGTGCCAACCTCAACTGGCAGTCAACCTTAGGAACATTTGTGATTTTAACGATTGCCTTTATTGCAGTCGGTATTAAACGTCAAACTTTATGGTATTGGTTAATAATTTTAGTCGTGTATTGCACAATAGATAATTATCTAAGTTTTGGACAATTTAATTTAAGCGCACTTCGTTTACAACTCGGTGCAATGTTGCTATTTACCGTAATGATTGGAATCGGTCGGCCGTATATTGACCGTTGGTTTATCAAGTCTGCACCATAATTTTAAAAATAAAAAAATGCCTGAAAGCTCAGGCATTTTTTTCAACGATTAATTTATGCCGTTTTACGCAAATCTTTCCGTAAGATTTTACCTACATTAGATTTTGGTAATTCATCCATAAACTCCACATAGCGTGGGCGTTTATAACCTGTTAAATTTTCTTTGGCAAAGCTTAGAACCTCTTCAGTTGTGAGTGAAGGATCTTTCTTCACAACAAATAGTTTTGGCACTTCACCTGATTTTTCATCCGGTACACCAATGGCCGCAACTTCCAGAACTTTTGGATGTTTTGCGACAACTTCTTCAATTTCACTTGGATAAACGTTAAAACCAGAGACCAAAATCATGTCTTTTTTACGATCTACAATTTTGACATAACCACGGTTATCCATCACGCCAATATCACCTGTACGGAAGTAACCATCCGCCGTCATGACTTTGGCAGTTTCATCGGGACGATTCCAGTAACCTTTCATTACTTGTGGACCGCGAATCGAAATTTCACCTTGTTCGCCCAAAGCGACTTCATTGCCATCGTCATCTAAAATTGCAACATCAGTCAACGGTAATGGAATACCAATCGTGCCACTAAATTCTTGTGATGCAGGTGGATTTGCTGTCGCGACTGGAGAAGTCTCAGACAAGCCATAACCTTCGATAATATTAGTGCCTGTGATCTTTTTCCACGCTTCAGCAGTTGACGGAAGTACGGCCATACCCCCACCCATTGCCATCTTCAGCTTACTGTGATCAAGCTGTTTAAACTCTTCATTATGTACTAGCGCATTGAATAAAGTATTTACAGCCGGGAAGAACGATGGCTGATATTTACGTAGTTCTTTAATCACGCCCGGTAAATCACGTGGGTTAGGAATAAGAACGTTAGCTTGTCCTTTATACATACCATACATGGCACACACCATGAATGCGAAGATATGATAAAGCGGTAGCGCACAGAAAATGCGATCATTCTTATCGCCATCTTTGGCGCCAAATTTACTCTGGAAAATGCCGTCGCACTGCAATAAATTCGCAACCAAATTACGATGCGTAAGTTCAGCGCCTTTAGAGACACCTGTTGTACCACCCGTATATTGCAACACAGCGGTATCACTTAAGCTTAAAGATGGACGTTTATAACTGTTTGGACTGATTTTATTTAATGCCGTATTAAACTTAATATGACCAGGAATATTCCAGTCAGGAATTTGTTTACGAACTTTGCGCAATACAAAATTGACCAAAGTTCCTTTTAAAGTCCCTAACATATCGCCCACTGAAGCAACAACCACGTGCTTAACAGGCGTTTTACCAATAATGCTTTGATAAACACTCGCGAAATTTTCAATAATTACCAGTACTTCTGTACCAGAGTCATTCAACTGATGTTCAAGCTCACGTGCTGTATAAAGTGGATTGACATTGACCAGTACCAGACCAGCGCGGAATACACCCAAAGCAACCACTGGGTATTGCAATACGTTTGGCATCATGACCGCTACACGCGAGCCCTTGGCCAAACCCAAGCTTTGTAAATAGGCAGCAAATTTACGGCTTGCTTCTTCCAGCTCACTGAAAGTCATGACTTTATCCATAAAAATAAAGGCATCGCGTGAACCAAACTTCTGAAAATTACGCTCAAATACATCATTTAATGACGTATTTTCTGCAGGTAATTCTACTGTTTCTGGAATCCCTGTTCTGTGGTATTCAGCAAACCATAATTTTTCCATAAAGCCATTATCTCCAATCAGTAATCCTTAAATTAAACTGCTTATCAATGTGAGAGTCTTGTTTGACTTGTTTGCCCTACACACTGCATTCATTTCCGCGAATATAGACTATATATAGCCTATATAATGCAGCAGATGCCAGAATTATCTCTGAATCAACAGTCTATTTGCTTTTTGATATCCTCGTGGTAAGAGTTGCCCTTTTGTCGCTCGTTTGCCCACGTATTTGAGGAGATCATCACCTTTTAATTTTAATTGTTGCTGTCCCGCAACCACCTGAATTATTTCATTTAAATTCAGAGCTGTCATGGATAAAATTTGTTCTTTGGTATCAAGTTGTATCAACTTGTTACCCTTGCCTTTATTAAGTATTGGTAATTCTGACATTTCGATAATCAATAAACGACCTGCGGAACTGAGTATCGCAACATGGGTAGCGTCTTGTACTGGCAATAGCGGTAATGCCTCAGCTTTTTCAGGTACGCTCAAGAATGCTTTTCCTGCTTTGGCATTGGTATCGAGTTGTTTTGCCTGACTTCTAAAGCCATAACCTGTGTTACTGGCAGCGATTAGCTCCTGTTCATCATCCGCAATATACACCTGAATAAACGAGACCCCATTGGCTGGAGATAATTTAGAGCTTAAAGGTTCGCCAGAACCTCTGGCAGACGGTAAATTACTAATCGGTAGCGCATAACTTCTTCCCGTTTCATCGAGTATATAAGCACGTTGGTTAGATTTCCCTATTGCATGACTTAAGTATTGATCACCCGCACGATAGTTTAAATTCTCTGTATCAACTTCTGCACCTTTGGCACAGCGAATCCAGCCAGCTTCAGATAAAACCACTGTCACTGTTTCGGCAGGCATGAGATCCTGTTCGCGGATCTGTACTGCGTCTTCACGTTCTACAATCGGAGAACGGCGATCATCTCCAAATTTTTTCGCGTCTTCTTTAAGTTCATTAATAATCAGATTTTTTAGGGATTCTGGATTACCCAATTGTTCACGAATAACTTCGGCTTTTGCTTCAAGCTCTTCTTGTTCACGCCGAATTTCCATTTCTTCAAGTTTAGCCAAATGCCGTAACTTCAACTCTAAAATCGCTTCGGCCTGTATTTCATCAATCCCAAAGTGTGCCATTAACTCTTGTTTAGGTTGATCTTCTTCGCGAATGATACGAATCACCGTATCAATATCCAGATAGGCAATGAGTAAACCAGCCAAAATATGTAAGCGTTTTTCGATTTTATTTAAATGATATTGCAAACGACGCGTAACTGTTTGCTTTCGGATTTCAATCCACTCCAGCAAAATGCGACGAATCGATTTAACTTGAGGCCGACCATCCGCGCCAATCATATTCAGGTTTACACGATAGCTAGATTCAAGATCCGTTGTCGCAAACAGGTGGCTCATCACCGTTTCTGCATCTACACGATTGGAACGCAATACAATGACCAGACGTGTGGGATTGGTATGATCAGACTCATCACGAATATCACTGACCAAGGGCAGTTTTTTGGCCTGCATCTGGTCTGCGATCTGCGTAATTACTTTGGAACCAGATACTTGATAAGGTAAGTCAGTAATGACAATTTCACCTTTTTCAATATGATAAATTGCACGTACTCTATAGCTACCACGTCCTGTAGTTTGAATTTTGAGGAGTTCCTCACGCGGGGTAATAATTTCAGCTTTGGTTGGTAAATCTGGCGCGGGAATATACTCAGCCAGTTTTTGATCCGAGGTTTCAGGATTACGAATCAGCGCAATAGTGCCTTTGATAACTTCACGTAAATTATGTGGAGGAATGTCCGTAGCCATTCCAACTGCAATGCCTGTGGTGCCATTTAATAAAATATTAGGTACTCGTGCAGGTAAATTGACAGGTTCTTTCATTGAACCATCAAAGTTATCCTGCCAATCACACGTCCCCTGCCCTAATTCATTGAGTAATAATTCACTAAATGCAGAGAGCTTAGCTTCGGTATAACGCATAGCTGCAAAAGATTTCGGATCATCAGGAGAACCCCAGTTGCCTTGCCCCTCAATCAAGGGATAGCGATAACTGAAGGGTTGTGCCATCAGCACCATCGCTTCATAACACGCCGAATCACCATGTGGATGATATTTACCGAGTACATCACCCACTGTACGTGCTGATTTTTTTGGTTTACCACTGTGTTTTAGACCCAGCTCACTCATGGCATACACAATGCGTCGCTGCACGGGCTTTAAACCATCACTAATATGTGGCAAAGCACGATCCATAATCACGTACATAGCGTAATTCAGATAGGCTTGTTCAGTAAATTCAGCAACGGAACGGTTTTCTGTCGCATGGTGCGCAAGGCTGGACATATTCGAGAATGATCCTAATCAATTTTTCTATTCATGGTTATGCTAAGTGGCAGTGCATAAGGATACAAGACCCTACTATCATGCACTGCGTCAAATTATGTCTTATGAGCTAAAACTATCCATTTTATGAGGCATGTTCAACCTCTTTTTATGATTAAAGGCCAATCGACTCCAATGTTTTACCCTGTGTTTCCTCTCCCAGAATCAGAACGACCACAGCCACTGCAAATAAAACCGCAGTAAACATCATAAATACGTGATGAAAGCCATTTTGTGCCACCATCATGTGTGTCACCACTAAAGGTGCTGCAATCCCTCCAATTCGACCAATCGCCGATGCCCAGCCTGAACCAAATGCACGAATGTTGGCGGGATACTGTTCAGGGGTATAGGTGTAAAGTACCCCCCATGCACCCAGATTAAAAAATGACATCAAACAGCCCCAAAACATAATCGTATTGACACCTTGCGCTTGCCCGAAAAAGTAGGCTGCAATCGCGCATCCTCCAATAAAGCCTGCGAGTGTCATTTTACGCCCCAGACGTTCTACCAACCATGCAGCTGCGATATATCCTGGAAGTTGAGCCAGTATCATAAATAAAACATATTCAAATGACTGCACAACACTATAGCCTTGTTTAACCAATAAACTGGGGAGCCATGTAAAAATCCCGTAGTAGGAATAAACGATACCGAACCAGATTAACCATAACATTAAGGTTCGTCGTGCAAAGGGTGACGACCATAGCTGAAGAAATGATACTTTTCGTTGTTCTGAGACAGGTTTTACTTCGATTTTTTCCACTACAGCAACGCCGGCTTGTTGTTCAAGCTGCTGAACCAATTCATGCGCTTCATCAATACGGCCACGATTGATCAGATAAGGAATTGATTCGGGAACTTTTTTTATAATGACAAACACATATAACGCAGGTAAACCACCCAGTAAAAATGCCATATGCCAACCAAATTTAGGAATGACAAAATAAGAAATCAGCGCGGCAACCAGCCAACCTACTCCCCAGAAACTTTCAAGCAAGACAATAAAACGACCACGGACCTGCGCAGGAACATATTCACTGACTAAGGTTACAGCAACAGGTAGTTGTCCACCTAATCCAAGCCCAACGACAAAACGACAAATCAATAAAGATGTCAAATTTGGCGCAAATGCGCAGGCAGCAGTAGCAAGACTATAAAGCATCAAAGTGCAAGCAAAAATGGTCTTGCGTCCAAAGCGATCTGCCAAACCACCAGAAAATACCGCACCAATCGCCATACCAATAAAACCAATACTTACAATCCAACCGCTTTCGGCAGGTGTTAGCGCCCAGTCTTTGACTAGGGTTGTCATGATAAAAGCAATGATACCTGTATCCATGGCATCAAACATCCATCCTAGCCCTACCACACAGAGCAAGGTATAGTGGAATCTGCCAATGGGTAGGTTTTGAACACGAGAGACTAAATCCATAGACCAGCTAACCCTTTACCATTTGATTAATTTTTTATTGATTGTTGAAATGATCCAAAGAGCAGTTAACCTAATCGAAGTCAAAATATGATTTTTAATTTGGATAACTTACTTAAATCCCCTTGTTTCGTTTAAGCCTGCAATCAGTACCCTTTTATTTAAATAGTTTTAATCACGGTATTCATGCTTCACTAAATGTAGCACAGTTAAATCTTTCAACAAGGGCTGGCCTACATCAGATGCCCAACCCTGATGATTCTTATTACGATAAGAAAAATTAACCAATTCAACAATACTAGAGAGGTGTTACTCAGTTGCTTCAATCAACATACACGATGCCCATCCATATAAATTCACAACCGCTTTTAATGCCGATCTGTAGAAGAAGCAGAGTCGCTGTCATCATCCTGATAAATAAATTTCGGCATTTCCAGACCAAAATAAATCGCAATACAGCGTAGTGCAAAACCAAAGAACAAGGTAAAAATCACGGTCAACTCAAGTGACATGCCAATTTCCAGACAAACCCAGTAACAGATCACTGCGACAAAAGAAATACTGGCATAAAGTTCACGACGAAACACCAATGGCACATCATTACACAGAATATCCCGCAAAATACCACCAGATACTCCCGTCAACACGCCTGCCACCGCAGAGACAATAAAACCGTGTCCCATTTGCAATGCAATCTGACAACCAATAATAGTAAAACCGATGAGCCCCAATGCATCCAGCAATAAAAAGATATTGCGTAAATGACGCATCCATTTAGCAATTAAAATGGTAAAAAACGCTGCCGCACAGGTCAACATGAGATATTCAGGATGCTTCACCCAAGTAAGCGGATAATGTCCTAGCAGTACATCACGTACCGAACCACCGCCTAATGCGGTAACACAGGCAATCAACATTACCCCAAACCAGTCCATACTACGCCGACCTGCCGACAACGCTCCCGTCATCGCCTCAGCCGTAATTGCAATAATATAAATAATGGTGAGTAACATTGCCCTTCATCCATATCGGGGAAAATATGGCGGTTATTCTACGGTAAACTTATAGAAATTGCGCACAGCACTGCTTAAATTTTTTACCCGAACCACAAATACAAGGTTGTTTCATCGTGAAGTGCTGATCTACAGTCGGATCAAGAAAGTACCATTGCATCTGGTGTTGGACAAAATAAGAAAGTTCATGATGTACTTGTACTGTCTTACCGTCATGATAATGTGCTTTAAACTCAACCGATGCATGGTTTTTACCTATTTTTGGCTGATGTTGTAGCACTTCCAGTTTTAGCCATTGATTCTGACGACTCCAATCAGCAATAGCCGCGCGATCTAAAAAGGGTTGCTGCCCCAATGCTGTCGTTTCGATCAAATAATCAATTTTTTGTAATGCAAAAGCACTATAACGCGAACGCATCAACTGTTCGGCTGAATGTACCACTGCTGTTTTTAAATGTAAGGGTTCACAACAGCTCACGTAATCGCCCTGACCACAAGGACAACGATTTTCTAAATTCATCTTTATTTCTGCCATTGAAAAAATAGCCCTTAAACAGGGCTATTAAAATAATGAATGACTTGAAAAACTAGTCATTTTTCTGTGGCTGCTTTTCATCAACAATCACGTGGACTTTTTCAATTTTGTGTCCATCCATAGTGACGACTTCAAAAATATAGCCATCAGCATGTACCTTCTGACCATTTTCAGGTAACCGTCCCAAATGAAATAGGATATAACCCGATAAGGTTGAATATTCTTCAGTTTCATTGACCAAGTCGCGATTCAGCAATAAGGACACATGACGAATATCAGTTGATCCTTCCAGCATAAGTGAGCCATCTTCCAGACTTTCTGCTACCGCCTCCAGCTCATCTTCATCTGGAAATTCACCCGCAATTGCTTCAAGTACATCAATTGGAGTCACGATACCTTCAATCGAACCATATTCATTTAACACAATTGCCATTTGCAAAGGCGCCTGACGCAATTGTTCCATCACCATCAATACCTGTGCATTTTCATGCACAATCACAGGTTCACGTAAATGATGACTAAAATTAATTGTACCTGTCTCAATATATTCATTTAAGACTTTGTGAGTTAAAGCAATCCCTTCAATATTATCCAACTCGCCTCTGGCTACAATGAGACGTGAATGAGTCATAGAAAGTAAGCGCTGTTTTAAGGCTTCTGGTTGTTCTTCCAGATCAATCCACTCCAGCTCAGGTCGTGGTGTCATCACAGATTTTGCAGGTCGTTCAGATAGCCCTAAAACACCTTGCACCATTACACTATGATAAGCACCATTTTCTTCATCAAACATTTCATCGGCAAACGCTTGCGTTGCCAATACATCTTCATTTTCATTTTGTTGATTATCACTACTGCCAGCACTATTTTTACCGCCTAGCATTTTTAATACAGCAGACGCTGTTCGATAGCGTAAATCCGTGGTAGTCACCGCTTTTTCCTGATTATGGCGCATCGCCTGATTCGCCATTTCGATCAGCACAGCAAAACCAATTGCAGCATATAAATAGCCTTTCGGGATATGGAATCCGAAACCTTCCACGACCAGTGAGAAACCAATCATCATTAAAAATGCTAGACATAGAATGACTACTGTCGGATGTTTATTGACAAACTCCATAAGCGGCTTGGATGCCCAAAGCATAATCCCAACAGCGATAATGACTGCAATCATCATTACTGAAAGATGTTTGACCATACCGACAGCAGTAATCACACTATCGAGTGAAAATACTGCATCCAACACGACAATCTGTACAATCACCATCCAAAACGTAGCATGTACTGGATTTTCTTCTTTTTGAAACTGCTGACCTTCTAAACGTTCATGCAATTCCATCGTGCCTTTAAATAATAAGAACACACCGCCGAACAATAAAATCAGATCACGCCCTGAGAAAGGGTGATCAAAAATATGAAAGAGTGGACTGGTTAAAGTTACCACCCACGCGATTGAAGCCAGCAAAATCAGACGCATTCCTAGCGCCAGAATCAAGCCTAACACACGTGCTGTATTGCGCTGCTCAGGCGGTAACTTTTCCGCAAGAATAGCAATAAAGACCAGATTATCGATACCAAGAACGATTTCTAGAATAACCAGCGTCGCAAGACCAATCCATGCAGAAGGATCAGACATCCATTCAAAAATCATTGACTGGTCTCCTCCTGCGATTTGTTATTGTTCTTATTCATATGCAGCGAGATACTTTGCTCGCTAAAAATAAGGCGAAAATTTTGTTGTATAGACAAAGAAAAAACGAAGTGACGACAACCACTACCCATGGGCATAAATTTGTTGTTAAACAGGGTTTCAGTATAGGCAAGATTTTTTAAAAATTCATCTCTTTTTAAATCAGACGCAGATGTACGTCACTAAGCCAATACAAAGTTTATGCGACATACGCATAAAGTTGTCATATTTCTTGCTTAATGTAGTGAAGTAGAAATGAACGTGATAAGGTAAAACGAAAACGAGATGAATAGCGTAGTAGAAATGACACCAGATATGAATGTAACTGTAAAAACAACTCAACCTTTAATTGCTTTATATTGTGGATCACGTAGCGGAAACAAACCGATTTATCGAGAAAAAGCCATCGAACTGGCTCAAGGCATTGCAGAACAGGGTTTTGGTATAGTTTATGGCGGTGCTAGCATTGGCCTCATGGGACAAGTGGCCGATACTGTACTTGAACATCATGGTGAAGTAGTTGGTGTTATTCCAGAGTTTATGCTGGATTATGAAGTAGCGCATGCAAAACTTACCGAATTGCATATTGTACGCACTATGCATGAACGTAAATCTATGATGGCAGATCGTGCTAGTGCTTTTGTTGCCCTGCCAGGTGGATTAGGAACTTTTGAGGAAATTTTGGAAATTGCCACTTGGGGGCAATTAAATCAACACCAGAAACCTATGATTTTATATAACGTTAATGGTTTTTATGATGCCCTAATTGCACAACTAGATCATGCTGTTCAAGAAGGTTTTTTACCCCCGCAACATCGTGCCAAGTTGATTGTCTGCCATTGTATCGAAGAAATTTACACCACTATTAAAAACTTGAACCAGCCTAGTCATTTTGTGGTTTAACTTTCCCAAATCCATCGCAAATATCCATGCGGATTTTTTAAATCCGCATTTTATTTTTAACAAGAAAAAATAAAGAAATTGCTGGACTTCAACAGCAGTCAAATAACCTTTTATCTGATTTTATGCTACTTTTAAGTAAAGCCCTCAGGATTTATTTTCACTTCTATGAATGCCGCGCCCACGCATCAAAAATTACAGCCCGAATTTCGATTATTGGTATTTTTAGTGTCTATTGGCTTTTTTATGCAGGCACTCGATACCACGATCGTGAATACGGCTATTCCAACGATGGCGCATCATTTAAATGAAGATCCTCTACGCATGCATGGCGTAGTCGTTGCGTATGTACTCACTGTGGCTGCCTTTATCCCTTTAAGTGGCTGGTTGGCAGACCGTTTTGGAGTAAGAAATACATACTTTGCTGCAATTATTATTTTTACAGCCGCCTCTTTAGGCTGTGGACTTTCTCAAAACCTCAACCAATTAATTTTATTCCGGGTTATTCAAGGTATCGGTGGTGCATTATTATTGCCTGTCGGACGACTCGCCATGCTCAAGCTTATTCCTCGTACCCAATTTCTGGCAGCCATGAGCTTAATGAGTCTTGCTGGACTCATTGGCCCATTAATTGGCCCGACATTGGGAGGTTGGTTAGTTGAGGTTGCGACATGGCACTGGGTGTTCCTGATTAATATTCCAATGGGTTTATTAGGCATTCTGGTTACCTTTAAAGCTATGCCGAATGCAACCGAACCTTCTGTCAAAGCATTTGACTTAAGTGGCTTTGTATTATTGATCGTGGCAATGGTGGGTTTATCTTTAGGTATTGAACATTTGGCAAGTCGTGAGTATTCCAAATGGCTTAGTATCAGTTTACTCAGTGCAGGAGTATTTGCTGCCTTCGTTTATGCCTATCACGCACATAATCATCAAAATGCATTATTTCGCAGTGATTTATTTAAAAATAGAATTTATGCGATTGGAGTATTGGGCAACTTTTTTGCACGTTTTGGTGGCAATGCAGTGCCCTTTATTTTACCGTTGATGTTACAAGTTGCGTTTGGATTTGAACCTTTTTATACAGGTTTAATGATGATTCCCTTGGTGCTAGGATCTTTATTTTCTAAACCAATTATCCGCCCCATTATTCAAAAGTTTGGCTATCGAACAGTTTTATTGACCAATACGATCTTAGTAGGTGCAGGCATTGCCAGTTTTGCCCTGATGACAGCAGATACACTTTGGTGGATTCGTGCGATTCACTTTTTTATTTTTGGGATCCTTAACTCCTTACAATTTGTATCCATGAATACTCTGACCCTTAAGGATCTATCACAACATGATGCCAGTAGTGGCAATAGTTTTTTATCTATGATCATGATGTTGTCAATGAGTATTGGAGTAGCGCTAGCAGGAACTTTAATCAATTTTTTTACCCAACATTTTGGTACTCAACATCTCACAACTGCCTTTCATGCATCGCTAATTTGTCTAGGCTGTATCAATATTATTACGGCAATCGTGTTTTCGCGGATTCCACGCAATATGCCAGTTTAATGGCGTTGCATTTTCATCATGGTATGTTTTTTTAGTTCAGGATAAGATGTAAATTCATCTATCAATATCAGTGCTATGCCAAAAACCATGTCTTCTCGATCAACCCCCTATATCCCCTATTTTGGTGGAGGAATAGTCGCAGTCGTCATGGCATTATTGCTTTATTTTGGGGTGTTTTATCATCGTCAAGCCTCAGCACAGGATTATCCTGTACAAGGTTTTGATTTATCACATCATCAGGGTGATATTCAGTGGTCAAAGATTTCTCCTGAAAAATTTCAATTTGTGTATTTAAAAGCAACCGAAGGCGGTGACTTTAAAGATTCAAAATTTCAGGACAATTGGCTTAAAGCTAGAGAACGTGGGTTTCATGTTGGCGCTTATCATTTTTATCGCCTATGCCGCGATGGTCAAATTCAGGCACAAAACTTTATTGAAACTGTTCCCAAAAAGCTCGATGCACTTCCACCTGTGATTGATCTGGAATACGACAGTAATTGTATTAATACGTATACCAAAGAGCAGTTACTTCAGGAAATCAAAGTGATGCACGATCTGTTAAAACGGCATTACGCTAAGCAACCGATATTTTATGTCTCTAAGAGTTTCTATCACATCGTATTGGTGGGAAGTTTTAAAGATACGCCGCTTTGGATTCGTGATTATCAGGAAAAACCTCAATTGAAGGATCAACGAGACTGGATGTTTTGGCAATATACCAATCAGGGTAACATTCAAGGAATTGCCAAACCTGTCGATTTGAATGTGTTTTCAGGCTCACCGCGACAATGGCAAAAGTTCATTGAGCAAAATAAACAAACAACTAAACCATGATCATGCGTAAAATCATTCATATTGATATGGATGCGTTCTATGCCTCAGTCGAGTTACGTGAACATCCAGAACTTAAACATTTACCTGTGGTGATATCATCGCATCATCCTCGTGCGGTCATTGCAGCAGCCTCGTACCCCGCGCGTGAATTTGGTTTACGTTCTGCAATGTCGATGGGACAAGCCCGTAAGCTTTGTCCAGAGGTGGTGGTGATTGAACCTAATTTTGAAAAATATCGTGCAGTTTCCGCACAAATCCACCAGATTTTTCAACAATACACGTCGATCATTGAACCTTTATCTCTAGATGAAGCTTATCTGGATGTCACTGAAAATTTAAAAAACCTACCCAGCGCTACAGATGTTGCTATTCAAATTCGTCAGGATATTTTTAACGTTACAGGACTCACCGCTTCAGCAGGTGTCGCGCCGAATAAGTTTTTAGCCAAGATTGCCTCTGACTGGAACAAACCTGATGGTTTATGTGTAATTAAACCAAACCAAGTACAAGCTTTTATCCAACATTTGCCCTTAAAAAAAATCCCAGGGGTTGGACGAGTGACTCAGGAAAAATTACAACAGCTTAAGCTTGAAACGCTAGGTGATTTACAACAAATTGAAGAAAATATACTTATCCATCATTTTGGTAAATATGGAAAACAATTGTTTCTTTATGCCCAAGGAATTGATCATCGAATAGTTCAAGCCGAACGAGAACGCCAGCAAATTTCCAAGGAAACCACCTTTGATGGTGATTTATATCTCAGTGAATGTTTAGCCTATTGGCCACCACTCGCTGAAAAAGTCTGGAATAATTTACAGTATAAGCAACTGACTGCACGCGGTGTAACGATTAAACTGAAACTCAAAAATTTTCAGATTTATCAACACAGTAAAAGTTTTAAACGTCCTATTCAGTCACTGACCGAACTACTCGATATTTTACAAATACTGCTCAATGAAATGCATTTGCCTACCGAATTTCAGTATCGTCTTATTGGTATGGGGGTATATCAACTAGCTCCCCAAGCCGATGAAAATCAATTATCGCTTTGGTGATCTGCCGATTTTTTATTCAAATGCGCAAAAAACCAACCTTTTTACATTTCACTTCTGTTTTATTTTAGAGTAATCTAGCCTCGCAAATGCATTTACCCATGTATCTGCGGTTATGCTAAAACCTTACCTTTATTTTTAGCATGCTGTCCTGTAGTTAGCGTGACGAAAAAATCCGAATATTACAGGGCAACTGGTTCTTAAAAACATGGGATTCCTCTTGCATGCCCCCTTCTCCTCCTGTCTCGCAAGCGCAGCGCGCTCGTAAAGCCGCATTTAGTAGTTTCATTGGTGCTGTTGTCGATTGGTACGACTTTCTTCTCTACGGTATTGTTGCTGCACTGGTTTTTAATCATCAGTTTTTCCCTAATGTTAATCCTGCGATTGGTACACTGGCTGCATTTGCTACCTTTGGTGTAGGTTTTTTATTTCGCCCATTGGGTGGCATTGTCTTTGGTCATTTTGGTGACCGTCTAGGTCGTAAAAAAATGCTGTTCCTGACCGTATTTTTAATGGGGACAGCAACTGTTCTGATTGGTTTACTTCCCAATTTTGCAAGTATTGGCTGGTGGGCGCCAGTTTTGTTGGTTTTACTTCGTGCTATTCAAGGCTTTGCTGTGGGTGGTGAGTGGGGTGGAGCAGCTCTCATGGCTGTAGAAAGTGCACCCGCGGGACGTAAGGCTTTCTACAGCAGTGGTGTACAGATCGGTTACGGGGTTGGATTGATGCTAGCAACAGGTAGTGTCTCATTGGTCATCTATCTGTGGGGTCAGGAGGCTTTTGCTGATTGGGCATGGCGCATTCCCTTCCTAGCCAGCGTGGTTCTGGTTTTATTTGCGTTATGGGTAAGGGGTGGACAAGAAGAATCACAAGAATTCGTAGCAAATGTTGTTAAAGCTAAGCAACAACCTGCCAAAGTACCTTTGTTTGAAGCTGTTCGACAAAATCCCAAAGGCTTTTTTTATATTATCGCCTTACGTTTGGCCGAATTACTTACCATGTATCTGGTCACAACCTTTGCTTTAAATTATTCCACTAAAAATTTAGGCATGTCTTCTAGTTTATTTTTAAATATTGGTCTGATGGTCGGTGCGATTAGCTGTTTCACTATTCCTTTTTTTGCTCATATTTCTGACCGTTTTGGCCGTCGTCGGATGTGTGTTGTAGGTGGCTTGATTGGTGCGGTCTGCGCTTTTCCATTTTTCTTTGCCTTAGAAAGTGGCTCAACAATCTGGATTATTCTATTTGCGATTTTATTGGCTAACCTTTCCCACGATATGGTGGTCAGTGTACATCAGCCTATTTTTACCGAGTTATTTGGTACAGCCTATCGCTATAGCGGTGCTGGTGTCGGTTATCAGGTAGCTAGTATTGTTGGTGGAGGTTTCACTCCTTTTATCGCTGCAGCATTGGTAACATTGGCAAATGGGCAATGGCACTATGTTGCTATTTATTTAACCATTGGATGTTTACTTACCACTTTAGTTGCAGCGCGAATGAAAGCACACGTACAATCAGAAACATCTTCTGAATATGTACAGGCAAAATAAATGAGCGTTCAACGTTTACATATTACCAAACGTTTTTCTGAAATCGCGATTTCGGGCAATCTGGTACATCTTGCGGGCCAGCTTGCTGAAGATTTCACGTTGGATATTCGCGGTCAGACCCAACAAACACTAGATTTGATAGATCGATTTCTGGCAGATGCAGGGACAGATAAAAGTCATATTCTCTCAGTGATGATCTTTCTTAAAGATATTGAAAATGACTACGCAGGCATGAATGACGTCTGGGATGCATGGTGTGCAGATATACAGGCACTTCCACGCACCTGTGTTGAAGCGAAAATGTATCGCCCAGACGTATTGGTTGAAATGACAGTGGTCGCAGTTAAACCTTAAGATTACTGACCGTATCGAGCTTAAATACCCGACTTTGCGCTGGAAAAGTGATCTGAGAAGGTTGAGCATTGACTGAAATCAGATCATTTTCAAACTGTTCTCTTAAATCCTCAAGCTCAGGCACCACATCGTAACGAATCACTCGGTATCCCGCTAGTTCCAATAAACGATCCTGATAATAATCAGGATGAATTCGTCTAGCATGACTCAGATCGGCAAAAGCAACGATCGCAAAGACCTGATAATTTTGATCCAATACTACAAAGTCAGCCACCATTGACTGATACTTATGGCGTGTTCTTAAAAATTTGGTAGTGAGTAAGGCATCAAATGAAACCCGTGCCAAGACGGTGAACTCTGGGAATATTTGTTTTAAGCGTGTGAAAAATAATTGTTCATGACTACTCATCACAGCACGACGTTTTAACGCACTATCATAAAGTTGCTCACGCTTCAGACCTTTATAGGCCATGAATGAGATCAGCATCAAAATGCTAATCGCTAAAAAATAATACATCTGAATCAATCCTTTAATATTTTTTATATTTCGGTTTCAAGACCGATTTGTTCTACTTCACCTGCTTATTTTTCATTTTACAGGTTTCCATTTAATCTAAATTAAAAGTCTATGTCCTTTCAATCAAGTTAGACCAAAGTCTAGAACACCATTCCATGGCTCTTTTCATCATAATAAATTAAAGCAAAGATGCAAGTGTTGTATATCGGATTTTATCTATATTAAGGTTGCAACATCGCAGATAAACTGATGTATTTATTTTATTTTTATCTGACCGACTTAGCCTAAATCCAATAAGTAATGTTTTGTATATTTCAGATTTGGTTTGAGACGATTCAGACTTAAAAAAACAAATTATCTGATCGGCTGCATAATTAACATATTGCCTTTAGAATAATAGAATTCAAGTTTTGAAAAAAACACCTCGGTTATCCAAGGTGTTTTTTTAAACAATCAATTAGGCACGTGTTTTATTTTTTGGCTTAGCCCTTGGTTTTACTGCATCAAAAGGGCGTTTTTGACCTGTTTCACGCGGTGGTAAACCTGTATGCTGCGTCAATATTTGGCCTTTTTGTGGATGTTTTGGCTGCTGATTTGACTGCGCATTACGTTTGACTGAATCCCCCGCACTACTCGAATTTTTCTTACGGGCAGATTTATATTCACCTTCAACCGCTTTGGGTTGATACGTTGGAATCAAATGCTGTTTAGAGTTCCCAATCAAATCAGCTCGGCCCATTTCCTTTAACGCTTCACGTAATAAAGGCCAGTTGTTGGGATCGTGATAACGTAAGAAAGCCTTATGTAAACGACGACGTTTTTCGCCTTTAACAATATCTACATTTTCCGTATATCGCGCTACTTTGGAAAGTGGATTTTTGCCTGAATAATACATGGTCGTGGCGGTTGCCATCGGTGATGGATAAAAAGTCTGAACCTGATCAGCACGGAAACCATTTTTTTTGAGCCAGACCGCTAGATTCATCATATCGTAATCAGTGGTACCCGGATGTGCAGCAATAAAGTAAGGAATCAAATATTGCTCTTTGCCTACTTCCTTACTGAAACGTTCAAACATCTGTTTAAAACGATCATATGTTCCAATGCCCGGTTTCATCATTTTTGATAATGGGCCTTGCTCAGTATGTTCAGGCGCAATTTTCAAATAGCCGCCCACATGATGCTGTACCAGTTCCTTAACGTATTCAGGATTCAATACTGCCAAGTCATAACGTAGCCCTGAACCAATGAGAATCTTTTTTACACCTTTAATCTGACGTGCTTTACGATAAAGTTGAACTAATGGAGTATGGTCAGTATGCAGATTTTGGCATACGCCCGGATATACGCAGGAAGGTTTACGGCAATTCTTTTCAATCTCAGGATCTTTACAAGCCAAACGGTACATATTGGCAGTCGGACCACCCAGATCAGAAATAATGCCTGTAAATTGTGGTGCGGTATCACGAATCTTTTCAATTTCACGCAAAATCGATTCTTCCGAACGGTTTTGAATGATTCGTCCTTCATGTTCAGTGATCGAACAGAAAGTACAGCCACCAAAGCAGCCGCGCATGATATTGACCGAAAATTTGATCATATCAAAAGCAGGAAAACGCGCGTCACCATACGCAGGATGTGGCAATCGTGCATAAGGAAAATCAAATACATAATCCATTTCTTCTGTGGTCAGAGGAATTGGAGGTGGATTAATCCAGACATCACGTTCACCATGACGTTGTACTAAAGCCCGAGCATTACCCGGATTCGTTTCCAGATGTAAAATTCGGTTGGCATGTGCGTATAACACATGGTCATTGACCACCTGCTCAAAAGAAGGCAAACGAATCACCGCCAATTCACGTGGAGGTAATTTATGTTTAATCGCCTTTGATGGCGCAAGTTTTAATTGTACGATTTGGGTGTTTTCATCGAGGTGATCACCTTCCCGAACAATTGGATTGCTAACGATTTCTTTTTGGAAATTTTGGTATTGTGCTAAAGAATTACCTTTTTCTTTTTCAACTTCGCAACCATCAATATCCTCGGTCATCACATAGGGATTGATAATAGGATCGACTCGACCAATACTATCCACATCATTACTGGCAATTTCGACAAATTGTGCTTTTGAAGCTTTATTGTGTTTATTAATAATAAATGCAGTACCGCGTACGTCGGTAATCTCGTGAATTTTTTCGCCTTTGGCGAGCCGATGCATCACATCGATAATGGCACGCTCACCATTACCATATATTAATAGATCTGCTTTAGAATCCATCAAAATCGAGCGACGGACTTTATCTGACCAATAATCATAATGCGCGATTCGACGTAAACTACCTTCAATACCACCTAATAAAACAGGCACATCAGGAAAAGCCTCTCGACAGCGTTGACAATATACTGTTGCAGCACGGTCGGGACGCTTATTGGCTTCATTGTTTGGAGAATAAGCATCATCTGAACGGATTTTACGATCTGCGGTATAACGATTGATCATCGAATCCATATTGCCCGCTGTTACCCCCCAAGCAATAGTGGGCTTGCCTAATATCCGAAAGCTCTCAACATTGGTCCAGTCTGGCTGTGCAATAATTCCGACACGGAAACCTTGCGCTTCCAATACACGGCCGATAACCCCAGAAACAAAAGATGGGTGATCAATATAGGCATCCCCACACACCAAAATAAAATCGCAAGCATCCCAGCCAAGCTGATCCATTTCTTCGCGTGACATCGGCAAAAATGGCGCTGGTTCAAAACACGACGCCCAATATTTGTCGTAATCAAACAACGCTTTGGGCGCGGTCTGCATAGTGTAGGCAGTAGACATAGCTTGCGATTCTCGGCTTGCTGAAAAGAGGGATGGCATCAAAGATGAAAGCTGATCATTTTAACATGAATTTCATTCACTTTTTAGAATTATAAAAATTGAATAAACAAGGAGATAACAATTATTTTGACTATTTTTTATACACAAGCTACATTCTGGCTGACGATTAAAAATAAATAGGCATTTTTGTTATTGCACACTATCAAGCGAAAGATAAAAAAATAAGCAGTAATTCAGCACAGAACATCCTGTGTCTATTTTGAAATTTAGAATCAGATCTACGCTATAAAAATGCAATTCATCAATAATTAAATGTATGAAAATTTAATGATTTACAATTTATTTTTACGTTACTTAGGTTCAGATTATTTTCAAACTTCTTCTTCAAACCAAAATTATTTATCACGTATTTTGATCAAAGTAGAGGCTCTAAAAATAGCAGCCCATAATGGTAAACTGGCTGTTAATAAAAAAATATAATCCCAAAATCCATCCAATATTAACATCAATATTATACTGGTTAGACTAATCATGGATAAAATAACGATTATAGTCAGGCTATTCCATTTCACTATATGATACATATACTAACGGATCCTTTTACGTTTGGCCCACCATAACCATGCACCATTTACAGTGATGAATAAGGTTAATAAAGTACATAGCGCCCATAATAACTTTAACCAGATTCCACCATAATCTCCAAAATGCAAAGGTTGTGAAAGCAGGATCATTTTCAAATACAAAGGCAATTGCATGACACGAACAACTTGCCCTGTATTTGCCTCAACCAAAGCAATTTGCAGCATTTTTGCATTGAGCCCGTCACTCCCCTGCAATAACACCAGATAATGATGAGCCGTAGAATACTCTGTATTTGGATAAAATACCGTGGTCGGTTTCCAGCCTTGGGCAACGTGTGCCGCAGCAGCATACACCTGATCAATAGGTAACATAGACGTTACAGGTATAGTGGAATAATAATATTGCTGGAGGTGGTGCAATTCTGTTAATTGCCATAAGCCAATCGCTACGGTACCAAAACCCAGCAAAAAGCCCGTAATTGTCACAACCAAAGCCCAGCCTAATACTACTGATCCCATAAGATTATGTAAATCTAGCTGGAATATACGTTTACCTTTATCCCTGCGAATAATGCCAAATAAAAAGCGTTTTACATAAGGAGCATAAACGACTAGCCCAGAAATAAGAGAAAGAAAAACCAGTAAGGCAATCAATGCGCCAACTAACTCACCAATAGGCCCTAAAAACCAGTTGGCATGTAATTCTAACAAGAACCCTGTAAATGTATCTGTTGGTTCGGGACGTGCAATCAACTTGGCTTGGTGAATATCAATATACGACCAATGCGCCTGATTTACCCCTTCATTTTCTTTCGCCATACCTACCAATAAAATACCAGGAAAATGTTCATCATCTAATGCTGTGCTGACGATATGGTCTTTTGGATAAATCTTCTGAAGAGCACTCAGGGCACGTGACAACGGATATTGAGTAGTTTGCTGACTGTATTGCACTTCAGGATGAATGCCTAAAGCACGATCAATTTCCTCATGAAAAATTAGAATCACACCTGTTATACACAATATTGCGAATGGAATAACTACAACTAGACTCACCCAGCGATGAATCCATAAGTTGATGCGATACCATTTCGATTGTTTTTGTTTACTGGTATTTAATTGTTTCACTAAATTGATCAACCTATATATAGGTATAAATAAATGTACATCTCAATAATGAAAATGATTATTATTAATAATAATCAAAAAAACAAGCTTTTATTCTTAAATTCCTGAGATATTTCATAGTACGTTGTAAAAGAAGAAGCCCCGCCACTGGCTAGTGACGGGGCTTATATTTAAAAGCTGGCGA